>JBAUOG010000183.1:0-8990 GCA_049579625.1 Bryobacteraceae bacterium | reverse complement strand
ACTCAAGAGCTTGCCATACGGTCGTGGAGATCGAGTCGTTGGCTCGTTCCAAGTCTGCAAGCCAGTCACGCCGGATGGCGGCGTTCGATCTCCGATTTGCCTCGTCCGCACCGTTCCAGGCATGATCCGCCATCATCGTCCAAGCCCATTCCGCCTTGCCTATTGCCTGGCGTACATCCTCCAACACCTTCTTTTTTGATAGTGAGACTACCGTCGCGAATGCTTCTACGTCTAGGAAGCGCGATCCCTCCACTCGCATTCCGGACGCATATTTTGCGATCGCAAGCGGCCACAGATCCCAGGAGTGACCGAAGCATCCCCGAATACGGTTGAGAAAGGGACGACTTTCCTGAGCGGCATCGACAGCCGCACAGAATTGCGGAAGTATCGCGTTGATCAGCTTGGTTGGATGGGCGGGGTCGGTGTTCCATGAGCGGATCGCTTCGGCAAAGCGTGGCACCTGCCGCACACTCTTGAGATACAAATCATTATGCGTTCCGCTCGCCAGCACAACGCGCAACGGATACTCCGCCCCAAGGGCCTCGTAATGAGGCAACCACGTGCTTTCGATCTTTGACGGATCGTCCAGGAGCCTTCCACCCTGCGAATAGTTGCTCGCAAGCGATGCGAATTTATCGAACACCATTCTTATCACTGTTCCGTCTGGCCCTTCCCAAATGAAAAGGGGTGGGACTTCCAGGTTCTTGAATGTGGAATCGTAGTCCAGAAACGGCACAGAGAGCCAGCGCACTCCGCACGCTGCGAGCAGCGAAGCGATTCCCCAAGGCATCGCCGGACACTCGATATGCTCGGCGACCTCCATGGGAAGACCCCACGCGCGTTGCATTCTCATAGCAGGATAGAAGTTTCGGATTGCACTTTCAGCATTCTGAAAAGCGAGCAGGCTATTGTTTAGAAAAGGGCTGATCGAGATACGGCCCTCTCTCACGCGCCGGATGAATTCGTCCTTCCTCTCCGGGTACAGGTTAAAGAAAGACAGCGCCTCCCCGGTAATCGAAAGGTTGTAGCGATCCTGGTTCTCCGGCTGTTCGTGATCGGTGAGAGTCATCTCGTCAAGATGAGCCCTGATGATCTCCGCGTAGGCCCGCACCGCATCCTGTTCCGTGTTGTTCCAGGTGTAGTCCGAGCACGAGTCGTTCGTGATGAAGATCGTCCACGGTTCCTGATGTCCATGCTGCGCGCGGGCAGGCGTAAGCGCGGAAAGGCAAATGGCGATGAAGGTTCTTCGAGTAGCCATTCTATTTGACGCCAAGTTCGCCCAGCATCCGACGATATTCGATGGCGACAGCATCGGGCCCTTTGATGTGCAGTTCCTCGGAAAGATCAAGGGGTAACTCCTCCGGACGCTGGTTCTCAAGGATGACCTTGTCCTGCAGCATGATCTTCACATCGAGCTCATAGCGTTTTCTTAACTCATCGTCGCTCAACCGAAAATTTCGTAGTACGTATAGATAGTTTGTGCTGCGCTTCGAGGAGTGTGGCGTAACCACAAAGAAGGACGTTTCCACCTGCCCGTTTTCGCGCTCCTTACGCTGATGAATGGCGAAGGGTCGGTAGATACGATAGACGCGGCGGTGCGCGATTGGATGCATTGGATTGGGCCGGTCCACAAAGGAGTACTGGAGCTCCTCCGCGCAACGCTGCACATGAACGGGAAATGTTTCGGGACACGAACGGTCGCCAAGAATGCCTTCATGCACCCAAGGGAAGTGAGCCTGATCGACAAAATTCTCAATGGAACGCGCAGCGCCGCACTCCCACGTGAATGGGCCCACCAGATAACTCGTGTACTCGCAATCGTTGTACTCTGGACACTCCGGAATTGGGGCGCGCGGATGGCCCATGCACACCCAAACAAGACCGTATCTTTCGGCGCACCGGTATGCAGGGACTCGAGCTTTTTCGGGTATCGGGCGGTCCGGGCTGAGGGCTGGGATGCGAGTGCACACGCCAGAGCCGTTATAGTTCCATCCATGGTAGGCGCAGACGACATGATCGCCGTCAATCCATCCGAGTGAAAGTGGAGTGCCCCGATGGATGCAGAGATCCTGCATGCATACAACGCCTTGCGGCATGCGGAACAAGGCCAAGCGCTCATTCAACAACAAGACTGCAAGCGGCTTGTCGTTCAGATCGGCGCAGCGGGCAACCGGATGCCAATATGCGCGCAGAGCAGGGGAAGAATTACCTTCATTCATGGTTGAATACTGGCTTTAGACCAGAATGTCGGTCACGACGCGCCCCGCAACGTCAGTCAAGCGGAAGTCTCTGCCGCTATACCGATAGGTCAACCTCTCGTGATCGATACCCATCTGGTGCAGGATCGTCGCATGCAGATCATGTACATGAACCTTGTTCTCGATTGCTCGAAAGCCGAAGTCGTCGCTCTGCCCATAGGCTAAGCCACCTTTGAATCCGCCTCCGGCGATCAGTACTGAAAACGCCAAGTGGTTGTGATCTCTTCCGGCCTGCAGCTTTATATTCCCGCTGGTCTGGTTGACAGGAGTGCGACCAAACTCGGAGGCAACGAAGACTATAGTTTCTTCAAACAACCCGCGCGCCTTAAGATCCTGAATTAGCGCGGCAATTGGCTGATCACACTGGTCTGCGAGCTTACGGTGCACCTGGATATCTTCATGGTGGTCCCACGGATTGCCCTTATCGAAGTAAACCTGCACACTCCGTACGCCCTTCTGCACAAGCCTAAGGGCCATGAGACAGCCTCTTCCGAAATCACTGCTTCCATATCGCTCTTGCGTTTTTTGGCTCTCTTTCGAGACATCGAAGACTTGCGGAGCCTCTGTTTGCATGTGGTAAGCGATCTCCATCGACTCGATTCTCGCCTCAAGTTGAGGGTCAGCGTCTTCCTGTCTTTCAATGTGAATTCGGTTGAGTTGATTCACAAGATCGAGTTCCCTCCTCTGGGTGGTGGCGTCCATCTCGCTGTTGTTTAGAAACTGGATCAGCTTCCTCGGGTCCTTCTCTTTGGTTGAAACATAGGTCCCCTGATAGATCGCCGGAAGAAACGCCGAATTCCATAGCGGCGGTCCCACCACATTCGGCATATCCGGACAAAGCACAACAAAACCAGGAAGATTTTGATTCTCGGTACCAAGACCGTACGTGAGCCACGCCCCCATTGAAGGACGACCGGGCTGAATCTGACCGCAATTCATCATGAATAGCGAGGGCTCGTGATTGGGCACCTCAGTCTGTACGGATCGCACCACGCAGATGTCATCGATGCTTTCACCAATCTTAGGGAAGATTTCGCTCACCTCGATTCCGCTCTGCCCGTATCTCTTGAAGCTAAAGGGGGAGCGCATGAGATTCCCGGTTTTAGCTTCCGTCATGAACGACCCGCCGGGCATGGGCTGACCATCGTACTTCGTAAGCATTGGTTTCGGATCGAATGTATCGACCTGTGAGATGCCGCCGTTCATGAATAGGAAGATGACATGCTTGGCCTTCGCCGGAAAGTGAGTGGGGCGCACATCAAGCGCGCTGTGCATCACCTGAGGTGCGGCCTCACCGAGCGCGCTCGATATAACACTCGCCAGACCCAGCATTCCGAATCCCCCACCAATGGTTCGGAGCGCCTGTCTCCGATTCAACGATGATCTGAAGCTCATGCAACCTAATCCTTCCACGTTAGTTCAGAAACAAAAACTCGTTCGCGCTCAGAAGCGCCTGCAAATACTGCTGCCATGACGAGGCTCCGGGGTTGCTCCGCAGGAATTCCTGGCCAACTTCCAACTCGCTCCCGGTGACATCGCGTCCATAGAGCAGACGATAGGCGTAGGGGATCCGTGCCCTTGCATCGGTGCCAACCTCCCGGGACAGACGACTCGTCAAGTGTTCGGCGCATTGCATAACCAGTGGGCTGTTCAGGAAAAATAGGCCCTGCGACGGAACGCTCGTAACATTTCTAAGCTCGCTCGTCACACCAGGATCCGGAAAGTCGAACAGGGCCAGGAACGGGTCCAGTTTGAAACGGCTGATTTTTCCGTAAACTGAACGCCGCGTGTTCGTCAGGCTCAAGTCCTGCGACGGTCCGCCAACTTTGGCATCGAGATCTCCGGCCACAAAGAGAAGCGTATCTCGAATGGTCTCCCCATCCAACCTCTGTCGATTAGCACGCCAAAAGAGACGGTTGTCAGGATCCTGCTCAAAGTTTGTCGCAGAGAACCCGGTGCTCAACTGGTAGGTCGAGGACAGCATCATTTCGCGATGCATTTGCTTGATGGAGTATCCGTTCTCGATGAATCGAGCTGACAGGTACTCAAGCAGTTCCGGCTCGCTCGGCCGGTCACCCATAACGCCAAAATTGCTGGGCGTCCCTACAATGCCCCGGCCGAAGTGGTGTTGCCAAATCCGATTCACCATTACACGAGCAGCGAGCGGATGCGAAGCGATTAGGTCCGCCAGCTCCAGGCGTCCACTACCATGCGTGAAGGGTCTGGCAACGGCAGGCGTGAGGACCGCGATGAACCTCCTCGGCACCTCTTCTCCGAGGTTATAGGGGCTTCCTCGAAGATGAACCTTGAGGTTGCCGATACGCGAACTCTCCCCCACGATCTGCAGATAAGGGTACCGGACCGGCAGTGCCTTTTTCAGCGCTTCGAGGTCAGCATTTTGAGCGCGAATATAACTTTTCCGCTCGTTGTCGAGAAAACGTTCGAGTTGCTCGTCTTTATACAAGAACAGCCCGGGCTCTTTTTTGGCTCGATTCAAGACCTGGCGTTCGCCGGCTATTTCGCTCCACAAGATGTACTCTTCGCGGTCGAGCGACTTCACCACTACGCTTACGCCGAAACAGTTGTCAGTGTCGCCGTCATAGAGCGCAAAGCCGTTCGGAAGATAGGCAAACGGTGCACCTCGTTTCTGTTTCGCCGCAGAAAGCACTCGCTGGTTGTTCGAGTCGATGGCTTTCTTCTCCTCCAGAACGGCCAGAACCTGGATCTGAAACCGCGCGGCAACGTTGTGAGCTTCGGCATCCGTTCCGCCCTTTAACAACAGAGCGTCCCACTCGTTCAGATACCCATGGTCTCTTTTTTGTTGTCCGAGGTAAGAAACCCAGCGCTCGAGCGTTTCTTTGTCGACTTGTTCGGTTTTAGCTTCTTTCGCAATGTCAGACTTAGAAGGTCCAAGCAACCGCCAGGCAGCGAACATGTATTTGGCGGTTTCAAGAGCCATGGCTTCGGCCAGTTGTTGGCTTTGTGAGTTTAGATATTCTTTTATCGAGCCCTCTTTGTCTTTGACTTGTTTCTCTTTGGCTTTGTAGTCCTGGACGACGGCATCGGGAACGAGGGGATACTCTCGGTATTCAGTACTGGCGAAAACCCCGGCGAGCGCATAGTAATCCTTTGTCGAGATTGGGTCGTACTTGTGGTCGTGGCAGCGTGCGCAGGCTCCGGTCAAACCTAGGAACCCACGCGTCACAACATCCACCCGATCGTGACGCTCATTCGCGCGGGCCTGGGGGGCGTCGGCGAGGTCAAAGTACCAAGGCCCTAACCCAAGCAGTCCCAATCCCGCCATCAGTTGGTTCTTGTCGGGACGATTGAGCAGATCGGCCGCAAGCTGTGCCTTCACGAAGAGATCGTATGGCATATCTTCGTTGAAGGACTGAATCACCCAATCCCGATATCTGAATGCATTGTCGTAAGGCTCGTATCCCGCCGGCACCGCACCACGAACATCATCCTCGCCATACCGAGCTACGTCGAGCCAGTGCCGGCCCCATCTCTCGCCGTAGTGCGGAGAAGCCAATAATCGATCGATGAGTTTGGTGTATGACTGTGGAGAAGTGTCTCCAACAAAATCATCGATTTCTTTGGGCGTTGGAGGAAGTCCAGTGAGATCGAAAGTTGCGCGCCGTATGAATTCCTGCTTTGTCGCCGGGCGTGCCGGCCTCATCCCTTTCGATTCGAGCTTTGCCAATACGAATGCGTCAATAGGAGATCGGACCCAGGCAGTGTCAGAGACCTTCGGTGGCTCTACTTTCCGAATCGGCTGAAACGACCAGAAGGCCTTCTGCTCGAGCGTTTTACCCGAGTCCTTTGAACTGAAGGCTGGTGATTTAGGAGCTTCGGGCCATGCGGCTCCCATCGACACCCACTTCTCAAGATCCTGGACCTCGCGATCCGAGAGACTGCCGCCCATTGGCATTCTCCGCTTCGGGTCTTTGTCTTTCACTCGCTGAATCAGAATGCTTTCTTCGGGCTTACCCGGAACCACCACGGGTCCGGACTTGCTGCCATTCGATAAAGCCTCGGCAGAATCCAGCCGCAACCCCCCAAGCTTTGCAGACGTATGGCATGAATAGCAGTTGGTTGCAAAGAGTGGACGGATGCGGGATTCGAAGAACTCTGACTGCTCGTTCGACACAGGGGCCGCGCGTCCAACCGGGATCATCGCCAGCATCATGCCAATCACTCCGATAGCCTTGAGATACGACATAAGCAGACCGCTGAGTCCTACCACTTCTGTAAACTAGGTAATACCTATCATACCTCTAGGCGATGCATAATTGGAGTTTGTAGTCAAAGCGTCCTGAATATCAGTTGCTTTGCGCCTGTCTGAGAGGTATGATAGCTCTTTTGAAGTGCCCATCCACTGGAGAGCGGCAGCGATAACGCTGCATTCTCTTGATTGGCCCGCGCCAGCTGATTCTCGCCAAAAACACAGTTCGAATGTGCAAACTTCCCACCCTGTCGAGGCAAGTCTCCACCACCCCGGAAAGCGATCCATACAGCGTTCATTGCAGACATTGCGATTCCACCTTAGAAAGTGAGAGCTATCGGCCTGTGTGTCCGGACTGCGGCGGGCGCCTGGACTTCGCTTATCCAGATGCACCGATGGACGGTGCTGACGCTGGCTGTTCAATGTGGAAATATCATCGTCTCTTGCCGGTCCGCGATCTCTCCAAGATCGTCACATTAGGCGAAGGCAATACGCCGCTGACCCGTGCCCGAAACGGCCATGGCGTTGAGCTCTTCCTCAAGAACGAAACCGTTAATCCGACCGGATCGCATAAAGATCGGGCGCTCTCGATCGCGATGACGAAAGCAGCGGAATTTGGCTTCGACGCCTGCATGCTCTATTCCGATGGCAGCGCGGCTTTATCATCGGCGGCGTATGCCGCCCGGGCCGGCATGCGTAACATCGCTCTTGTCCCGCAAGGCTCTCCGGATAATCGTTTGCTTCCTTTGATGGTTTACGACTCAATCGTTCTCGAATACATCGGTCCAGCTGCCGAGGCGCTGGAGTGGGCCCATGCGGCGTGTCAGGAATTGAAACTCTATGAAACGACCACCTACCAACTGGCTAATCCATACCAGAGTGAAGGCCCGAAGACGATCGCGTACGAAATCCTCGATCAACTTGGCGCCGCTCCCGATTGGTGCTTAGTGCCTGTCGGCGGTGGCGGGACTTTGGCCGGAGTTTGGCGGGGCTTTTGCGATCTTCGCGATCGCGGGAAGATCACGAAGCTGCCAAAGCTGGCTGGCATACTCCCGCAACATTACATCCTGCTGCAGACCGGCCTTGATAACGAGGTCACCACGGACCTTGAACTTCGCAGTCTAGGCCGTGCGAGTTCTGGGGACGAGTCAGCACCTCACACAGCACAGGCTAAGCTAGCAATGGCCTTCCCCCCTGATGGTATTGAAGCGATTGCCGCGATTCGCGGTTCCGGCGGACTATTCCTCAATGTTTCTGATGCGGAAGCCTTTGCCGCGCAGCTTGAACTAGGATCGACTGAGGGTATATACGTGGAGATTTCTGCCGCCGTGTCAGTTGCTGCCCTCAAGAGATTGCGAGAGAACGGCATGATTAAGTCCAAAGAAACCGTGGTCGTTCTCCTTTGCGGTTCTGGATTCCGCGAGACCGGGGAACTCGCGCGCACGCTCCCAGTCAGAAAACTTCAGGTAGACCGACACTCTGGGATGGACATGCTTGCCCACGTTGTGAAGGGTTTATGAGCTCATCGTTATTATTCGACATTTCAGGGAAAGTCGCCGTCGTGACGGGAGCGGCGGGCGGCCTGGGTCAAGCCATATCGCACGGTCTGAGTAATTCCGGAGCCTATGTTATTGGAGCTGATGTCCGCGACCCAGGCAGCTTTCCACGGGAAAACGCTCGCTTCCTGCGAACTGACGTTTCATCTGAAGCCGACGTGGACGCTCTGGTAGACGAGGCCTGCAAGCACTTCGGGAGAATCGACATCATGATCGCAAACGCCGCGATTGGCGGCGGAGCTCGCGCAGAGGAAGAGACTTCCCGCGGATGGGACGAGGTTTTGGCCGTTAACGCGAAGGGTTCTTTCTTATGTGCGCGGGCCGCAGCACGAAAGATGAAGGGTCAGGGTGGCGGAGTCATTATTCAGATCGCATCGGTGCTCTCTTTTATCGGTTATCCCACGGCTGTCGCTTATACGGCAAGCAAGGGCGCCGTTGCCCAGATGACACGCACACTCGCGACAGAATGGGCACGCTTCAATGTCAGGGTAAACGCGATCGCGCCGGGTTTTATCCGCACGCCTATGAATGAGGCCATTCTAAAATCCGAAGAATACCTTCGTCCGGTGATCGCAAAAATCCCCCTAGGTCGAGCCGGAGAACCTGAAGAGATCGTTGGCACTGTCATTTATCTCGCTTCTGATGCCAGCCGATTCGTGACTGGATCGGTCATTGTCGTCGACGGTGGCGAGCTAGCGTCGGGCGGCTACACCGAAGGCGTTATGCCATATATCTACGACCTTATCTGAGAGACCGTAATCTTGACCGAAATACCAAAGCCTATTCGAATTCTTTATGTCGGAGACTCCTGGCTGACTGCCGGGACTCTTGGGGCCTTTAGCAGCCTCACCTATGATCTGCGGGGTGCCAGCGTGGAAAACCAAGCGCAGCGAATTATCGACCACTGGCGAGCGAGCCCGTTGTTGTCGGTCGAGTACATGACAGGTT
>JBAUOG010000182.1:0-8025 GCA_049579625.1 Bryobacteraceae bacterium | reverse complement strand
GTCCACGGTGATGGCAAGCGGCGTCGCGGCGCCAGCCGTGGCACTCTTCCGCAAGGCCACCTGGGACACGATGAACAGGCCGGGCAGTTCGGCGGCATGCTTTTCAAGCACCGAGTATAGTTCTTCGCCCGCCTCCAATGTCACCGCAGCTTCGAGCGGTGCGCCGATGGTCTTATCCTGACGGGCTCCTTCGAGCACCTTCAAGACCTGTTCACGGATGGGAAGCAGTTGGTCCCACTCGGCCGACGCAGTGCGTTTCTCAGCGCTGATGCCGGCGCTCAATTCGCCCGGCTCCGGAAAGAGATCCAGATGGACGCTGTCCGGGCTGCCGGCGGGCAAGGCGGTGTGGCGCCACACCTCTTCGCAGGTGAAGCTGAGGACGGGAGTTAGCAGCCGCACCAGCGCGAAGTTCAAACGGTAGAGCGCGGTTTGGGCGCTGCGGCGGGTCTTCCACTTGGGTGCGCTTGTATAGAGGCGGTCCTTCAAGACGTCGAAGTAGATGGAACTCAGGTCGACCTTGGCGAATTCGAAGACCTCTTGGTAGACCTTATGGAACGCGAAATCGGCGTACCAATCGCGGCACTTCTGGACCAGCCCTTCAGCCCGCAGCAGAACCCACTGATCGATACCTTCGAGCTCGCCCACTGGGACAAGATCGGTTTCGGGATTGAAGTCCGAGAGGTTTCCGAGGCAATAGCGGAACGTGTTGCGCAGTTTCCGATACGCCTCTGAGAGCCGGGTGAGGATTGTGTCGGAGAGCTTCACGTCTTCGGTGAAATCGACCGACGCGACCCAGAGCCGGAGCAAATCTGCGCCGAATTGCTTGACGATGGTCTGGGGCTCGACGAAGTTGCCGAGCGACTTCGACATGGCGCGGCCCTGTTCATCCAGCGTAAAGCCATGCGTGGCGCACGCTTTGTAAGGCGCGTTGTCCTTAAGCCCGACGCCGATCAGCAACGAACTGTGAAACCAACCGCGATACTGGTCGCCACCCTCGATGTAGAGGTCGGCCGGCCAGGGGAGATGATTCACGGGCGTCAGCACCGAGAGATGGCTAGAGCCGGAGTCGAACCAGACATCAAGGATGTCGGTTTCCTTGCGGAACGACGCCCCGCCACACTTCGTACAGTGGCAACCGGAGCCCATGAGCTCGGCTGCGGTCTTCTCGTACCAGACGTCCGACGTGTGCTGGCGAAAAAGTTCAACGACGCCTTCGAGTACTTTCCTGTCGGTGAAGGGCTCAGTGCAGGAGTCGCAATAGAAGACAGGAATGGGCACGCCCCAGACACGCTGGCGAGAAATGCACCAATCGGGACGCGTAGCGATCATGTTCGAGATGCGCTCTTCGCCCCAGGAAGGATGCCACTTCACTCGTTTGATTGCTTCGAGGGCGCGGGTTCGCAGCTCATCGCGGTCCATCCCGATGAACCACTGTTCGGTAGCGCGGAAGATGGTGGGTTGGTGACAGCGCCAGCAGTGTGGATAGCTGTGGTCCAGCTTCTGCTGACCCAGCAGGGCGCCGTGCTGTTCCAGAATCTTGACAATAACCGGGTTCGCCTGCCAGACAGAGAGGCCAAGGATTTCGGCGGGCAGCGTACCATCCGCACCTTCGGCAGGGAAGAACCGGCCGGCCGCGTCAACCGGGCAGTACACGGGCAGCCCGTAACGCTGGCCGCTGACGAAGTCTTCCTGGCCATGACCGGGCGCAGTGTGAACGGCGCCGGTTCCCTGCTCCAGCGTGACGTAGTCGGCGAGGATGCCGATGGAGGTGCGCTCCAGAAACGGGTGCTTGAACCGGGCGAACTCGAGCTTCGAACCGGGGAAACGCGCGACAATGGCCTTGTCCCAGCCGAGGGCTTCCGATATCTGAGGCAACAGGCCCTCAGCGACGATCATCACGCCTTGCAAGGTGTCTACAGCAACGTATTCGTATTTGGGATTAAAGGCTATAGCCAGGTTGGCGGGAATCGTCCAAGGCGTAGTGGTCCAGATGACGACGTTGACATCGCACCCGGCGAGCGCGGGATCGATGGCGGCGGCATCGGAGATCAGCTTGAAGCGGACGTAGATGGACGGGCTGGAGTGGTCTTCGTACTCCACTTCAGCTTCCGCCAGGGCGGTCTGGTCCTTGATGCACCAGTGCACGGGCTTCAGCCCCTTGTAGACATAGCCGCGGTCCAGGAAGTCGACGAAGGCCTGGGCGATCACGGCCTCGTATTCGGGACTCATGGTCAGGTAGGGATCGTCCCAACGGCCGAGGATTCCGAGTCGTTTGAACTCAACCCGATGGATGTCGACATATTTGGCGGCGTAGGCGCGACATTCGGCGCGGATCTGGGCCGCCGTCATGGTTGCTTTGCGCTTACCCAGTTCGCTGTCGACCTTGAACTCGATCGGCAGGCCGTGGCAATCCCAACCCGGAACGTAGGGGGCATCGAAGCCGGCCATGCTCTTCGATTTGACGACCAGATCTTTCAGAATTTTGTTGAATGCGGTTCCCAGGTGAATGTTGCCGTTGGCGTAGGGCGGACCGTCATGTAGAACATATTGCGGCCGGCCGGCGCGCGCTTCACGGATGCGTTCATACAACTTCGACTCGCCCCATTGGTCAAGCAGGCGAGGTTCGGCGACCGGCAGGTTCGCCTTCATGGAGAAGTCGGTTTTGGGAAGGTTGACCGTCTTTTTCAAGTCAACGGACGAGAGGATCATGAATCCTTTCATCGTATCGGATGGAGATGAAGTTATCGTGGAAGCAGGCTCTCACGACACGCATGAATCCACCGGAGGTCCAGCAGGAAGTACGCCAACTGGTTGCGCTATGCGGTACGGCGAACGAACACGTTCGCGCCGATTGCCGCAACCGGCTCACCCACTTGCGGACGTTTTACAGCAAGCTGCCGGCGGAACGGAAAACGGAATACTTCCCTGGCGCCGCGATCCGAGCGCTAAAGGATGCAGCCCGGTTACTGGACGCGGCGCCCGACGAAACGCTGCGTGACATGCTGCGGTCTGTATTCGGGCACGATGACTTCCGGCCCGGCCAAGAGCAGATCATTCGTAGCGTGCTTGGAGGGTTGGACTGCCTGGCCGTCATGCCGACGGGCGGAGGCAAATCGCTGACCTATCAGCTCCCGGCGCGGAAGATGGGCGGCACGACCCTGGTGATTTCGCCGCTCATTGCACTGATGAAGGATCAGGTGGACGCGCTGACGCGGAAGGGCCTGCACGCGACGTATCTGAATTCGAGCCTGGAAGAGGCCGAGCGGCGCAAACGGATCATCGACATCTGCCGCGGAAAGCATGAATTGGTCTACGCGGCGCCCGAAGGCCTCGACTTCTACATCGGATCGCTGCTGGAGCAAGTTGACTTGCGGCTGGTGGCGGTGGACGAGGCGCATTGCATTAGCGAGTGGGGCCACGATTTCCGGCCGTCGTACCGCAACTTCGCGGGATTGAAGCAGCGCTTCGGCAACGTACCGCTGCTGGCCCTGACGGCGACAGCCACCCGGCGCGTGCAGGAGGACATCGTCGATCAGTTGGGAATGGACGCGCCGGCGCGTTTCCAGGGTTCGTTTTTCCGGCCCAACCTGAAAATCTCAGCCGTGAAGAAGGGTGAGGGAACCACCGTCGGCAAGAAGATCCTCAAACTGGTCAAAGCGCGCAAGGGCAAGCCGGGCATCGTCTACTGCTTCATGCGAAAGACCGTTGAGGCGATGGCCGAGGCGCTGCAGGAGAAGGGCGTCAAAGCTCTGGCGTATCACGCCGGGCTGGAATCGAAGGACCGAATCCGGATCCACGAGCGGTTCCGTGATAACCAGGTGGACGTGATGGTGGCGACCATCGCGTTTGGCATGGGCATCGACAAGGGTAATATCCGCTACGTGATCCATCGGGATATGCCGCGTTCGATTGAGGGTTACGCCCAGGAGATCGGACGCGCCGGACGAGATGGCGCCAACAGTGAATGCATCCTGTTCTATGCGTGGCCGGATGTGTTGCTGTATGAACGGATGATGGAAGAACAGCCGGATCTTCCACAGAAGTTGAGGGACGAGCGAAAGCGGCAGGCTCGCGACATGTTCCGTTTTGCGGATGCCAAGGTATGCCGGCAGCAGGCTCTCGCCGCGCATTTCGGGGAACGAATTCAGGCCTGCGGCGCCTCGTGTGATGTATGCACGGGCGTTGACATCCTGCGGTAGCCAAGTGTTTGAGAGAATGCTTGGGGCGAGGAGGAGTTATGGCAATTGATCCACGTGCGGGCAAACCGGCCGATCCGGAAATGCTGGTGAATCTTCCCAGGCTGGTGACGGACTATTACGCATTGAGACCCGACCCGACGGTCGCTTCAGAGCGGGTGGCGTTTGGGACATCAGGGCACCGCGGGTCGTCTTTCTCGAATTCGTTTAACGAAGAGCACATCCTGGCCATCACCCAGGCCATCTGCGAGTACCGTAAGCAGGAAGGGACCACGGGCCCGCTCTTCCTGGCAATCGATACACATGCACTCTCCGAGCCGGCCTTGGCGTCTGCCCTGGAAGTGCTGGCGGCAAACGGCGTAGACGTGTACGTCGATCAGGACCTGCGGTACACGCCGACACCGGCGTTGTCGCACGCCATCCTGGCCTACAACAAAAGGCGGAAGGACGGGCTGGCCGATGGCGTCGTGATCACTCCATCCCACAACCCTCCCGACGACGGAGGCTTCAAATACAACCCGACGACGGGTGGACCGGCAGATACGACGGCAACGAAGTGGATTGAGAACCGCGCCAATCAACTCCTGGCCGATGGACTGCAAGGCGTGCAACAAGTTTCTTATGCGAAAGCTATTAAGGCCTCGACCACCCACCGGCATGACTATATTTCCGCCTACGTAAACGATTTGGGTTCGGTGATCGACTTCGCCCCCATCGCCAGTGCCGGTCTGAAGTTAGGCGTAGACCCGCTGGGAGGCGCGGGCGTGGATTACTGGGCGCGCATCGGCGAGAAATACAGGCTGAATCTGACGGTCGTGAACAAGCACGTGGATCAGACGTTCCGGTTCATGACGGTGGATTGGGACGGCAAGATTCGCATGGATTGTTCTTCGCCCTATGCGATGGCGAGCCTGATTGCGCTGAAGGATCAGTTTGACGTGGCGTGGGCGTGCGATACCGACCACGATCGCCATGGTGTCGTTGCGCCGAGCGTCGGCTTGCTGAATCCGAACCATTACCTGGCGGTGGCGATCTCGTACCTGTTCCAGAACCGGCAGCAGTGGCGCAAGGACTCGGCGGTCGGGAAGACGCTGGTGAGCAGCACGATCATCGATCGCGTCGCGGCAGGTATTGGGCGGCGTTTGGTGGAGGTACCGGTCGGCTTCAAATGGTTCGTCGACGGGCTGCTTGATGGATCCCTGGGATTCGGGGGCGAAGAAAGCGCCGGTGCGTCGTTCCTGCGGCAGGATGGCTCCGTATGGACCACGGACAAGGACGGGCCCATTCTGGGCTTGCTGGCAGCGGAGATCACCGCACGGACCGGACGCGATCCGGGCGAGCATTATCGGGATCTGACGAAGAAGTACGGCGATCCGGTTTACGAGCGCATCGACGCCCCGGCGAATCCCGAGCAGAAGGCGATACTGGCGAAGCTGTCGCCGGAGCAGATTTCGGAGACGGAGTTGGCCGGAGAGAAGATCACGGCGATGCTAACCACGGCGCCGGGGAACGGTGCGGCGATCGGCGGGCTCAAGGTGACCACGGAGAACGGCTGGTTCGCGGCGCGGCCATCAGGTACCGAGGATGTGTACAAGATCTACGCCGAGAGCTTTCTGGGTGTCGACCATCTGCACCGCATCCAGCAGGAAGCGCAGGAACTGGTTGGGAAAACTTTCGCGAAGGTCAAGCCTCACTTTATCTGATCCCGAGGGTGGTGAGATAACAGTAGTTGTGACTTACTCGCAAAGCCTTCAAAGTCATCTCCAATACCATCGCTGGGCGACACAGCGCGTCCTGACTGAGGTGCAGCAGCTCGATTCCGAACGGCTGGTGCGCGATCTGCATGGATCGTTTGCCAGCGTTTACGACACCGTCGTTCATCTCTATCAAGCCGACATGGTCTGGTTGGAGCGATTGGAAGAGCGGCCGAATGGAAAGAGGGAAGATTACTCATCGCCGGGTTGCATGTACGATCTCGCCGAAGTATGGCTGGCCGTAATCGACCGCATGATCGCATTCGGGGCAGGTCTCAGCGAGAAGGACTGGGAACGGACGATTGCCTATACGTCGATGGCCGGCGTCTCCTACGAAAGCCCGATCTGGCAGATGGTGGTACACGTGGTGAACCACGGAACACACCATCGGGGCCAAGTGACGAGCATGATGCGCCAGCTCGGTGAAAAGCCCGTAAGTCTGGACCTGATAGCCTTCTATCGAGAACAGGAGTAAGGTTTATCCACCTCTCAATTCTGAAGGGGGTACGCCGTTCGTGGGAGTTATCGATCGGGCCGGCATTGACGGGCTTAGGACTGTGGGGTTACGCGAGGCGTACACTGAGGGCATGAATTTTCGTGTCGTGCTGGAGTTTGACCCCAAGACCGATAGCTACTCGGCGATTTGCCCCGAATTGCCGTGATGCGCTTCTGCGGGTGTCACGGAAGAGGAGGCGCGGGCCAACATCGAAGAGGCGATCCGGCTCTACCTCTCCCCCACCGAGATTCCTCCGCCTGACACCGCCAAGTTAGCTGGGGTCACGATTGGGTGAGCGAGGCACCCCACGACTAACTGCCGATCAAGTGGTCAGAGTTTTGAAGAGCGACGTCGTCCCCTTACTTGTGTTCTGGCAGTAAATAATATTCGTACTGAGTCGTCCAGCTGAACTCTTCGCCCGGCTCAATGTCGATGGCGACGTAAGGCTCCATCGCGATGACCGTTCGGATCGACCAGAGTCCTGCTTTCGCTACCGGACGATCTGTTTGAATCTTCATGCCGACGCCGAGCCGGCTATTCTCGATACGGATTTGATGATCGTTCACACCGCTGCCGAAGCCTTCGATCGGAGTCGCCACGACATCCTCGCCGGTTAGCGTCTTGGTGTAGACGATCTGGTTTCCACGAACATCGGCCAGCGTCTTGTTGGGCGGCTCCGATGTCCGAATCGGAAACGGCACCGTGATCACAAGCCCCGGTCCTGGGGGCTGCTTGTCGAGGACCAGGAAGTTGTGGTTATAAACGCTGGTGTGAATGGCCCGGCTGCCGGTGTTCTTCAGATGATGCTCAATCACCATCACCGGCTTGTCCTCGGCCAGGCTCACCGTCTTCCGATAGACGTATCCATAAGAAGAGTCGGCCAGGGTTTGAGTGAATTCAACGGAAGTCGTCTTCTTGGTGATCGTCCACTGGCCGCCGTCGGCGATCTCATACAAGTGGTAGTTGTCGTATCCGGCGCCTTCGGGTCTGCGCAACGCACCGATACCGATCTTGATGAAGTGGCGGCCGGGCTTGGCATCGTCAAAACCGACTGGCCCGAACTCGTTCACAGGCCCGGTGATCGCGCTGCAAGGTCCGGCAATGATGTCCGGCCCGGAGTAGATGAAATCGTGAACCGTCGGATCCGTCTTGTTGAACCAAGGCCCATAGTAGTCGTGCCCTTGAAATTGCAGGCTGTAGAGGACGCCCGACCAATCGAAGCGGGTGCCTTGATAGAATCCCCGCTTCGCCTCGGGAAGATAGATCTTCGCCGAGATCTTGCCGTTCTTGATCTCCGCGCTCGGGAAATCAGCCGCCGCTAAATGCCCAATTGACACGCTCATAAGAATCGCCGCCAGTGCTTTCATTACCACCGCTTGATTATGCGCGATTTAACGAATGAATGGTTGTCCCAAATCTCCAACCTCGTGCGTGCCCCGGTCCGAACGAAGCCGCGAACGCTCCGGGGATTGCCACTTGCTCAAGGCCATGCGATCCCTTACTGTCAAAGGTGTGAACGAAATCGTGTTCGAGATCACCCAGGAAGCAGACGGCGGCTTTTGTGCCGAGTGTCTCACGG
>JBAUOG010000181.1:0-8303 GCA_049579625.1 Bryobacteraceae bacterium | reverse complement strand
TGTGTGAAAACTCCAGCGCAGAACCGCGAGCGTCAGCGAGCGGATACGTCGAGTGCCACTTGCCGAGGCGGAGTCTCGACTCATTGAGAATGAAACCCACGGGGCTCCACTACTCATGTATGAGGCCCGTTTTCCTCATTACGTTTTGCTGCTATGGCTCAGTCCGTGCCGGGCAAGATGGCGCCGTCGACAATGACAACAATCTCTACGGATCGAGATACCGCCCTCCGTCGGTTGCGTTGACCAGATAGCGCCCGCTATGGACGAAACTCGAAATCGAGCGGGCCATACGCTACATGGTGTCCGAACAGGATGTACCGATGGCGATCTACGAGGTTCCTCCTCGTGTGCGTGAATGAATCTAATCCCGACTTATCCGCTCGCTGACGCGCGCGGTTCTGTGCTGGGGTTATGAGCTGTCCGCTTGCTCACGTCGAGCGGTGTGCCGATACGTGATCGGACTTCTGATCTCGGGTACTTAGTTCGGCGGAGGATTGGGCGGATCTGCCTTCGGCCATCCTTGACCGGGTGCCTGCGTGGATGGCGGGCTAGGCTGGGCCGGAGCAGGATCCGGTTGTGGGCCGGAACTCTGAGGTTCCGGGTCCACGGTGCGAGGCCCGTTGGTGTCTTCATTCACCGCGACGCGCTTCCGTTTCAGCGTGGGCTGGCTGTCTGTCGCTGTCGCGGCCGGATCGGACACTTCCTCGACGGGGGCCCTGGTCTTGGTCACGACGGTCGGTCCCGAGCGTTCGCCGTTGTTGCCGGCCATGTAGACCCTCCTGTAGCGCACCTCGGCTTCCTGGTACCTGCGCTTCGCATCCTGCGAGAGCGTCACAAGCACGGTTCGCTGATCTGCCGGCCTTGAACCCTCCGGCAAATAGTAGTGCAGCGCGTAGCGCTGGCGCAGCCTCGCCAGTGTGTCCTCCAGTGCCGAGGCGTCGCTGATCTGCATCACGTCGCCGCCGGAATCTCCCGCGATGGTGGCCGTCCCGGCCGTATGGGACATGTCGACTCCGCCCATGCCGCCTCGGCCTGGAATGCCGATTCCGCCGCCACCCGTAGGCCAGCTGCCGCCGGTTCCCCAAGTCCCGCCGCTTCCCCATGTGCCGGGGCTCCGCCGGTGTCCGCCTCCGCCCGGGCTGCCATACGGGCCCGTAGGCGGCTCATACGGAGCCTGCAGGAAGCTCATGATGGCGTTCGCGTGAGCCAAGGCGGACTCCACCCGTGCTTCGTCTTCTTCGTCCTGAGTTTGATCGTCCGTCAGAATGACGATCGCGCGCCGGGCCTCCGGCCGGGCTTGCTTCTGCAGATAAGCTGCCGCGTCGAGCATCGCTCGTGTGATCCGTGTGCCGCCATTGAACCGCTCGGAGCGAATTATGCGGTTCAGCTCGCTCGTTACATCGCTGTGGTTGCTCTTGAAGGGCAGGCGGAGCCGCGTGTTGGTGTCGAAAATCATGATCGCCATACGGTCCTTGTCGGTAAGTACGTTCAGCGCCTGTTGGGCGGCCTGGGCGATCCGCTGCACATGCGGCCCCATGCTTCCGCTGACGTCCAGCAGCAGCAGGATGTCGATCGGCATGTCCTCGCTGGCGAAGTTCCGGATGGGCACAACTTTCCCGTCGACCTTGAGAACGAAGTCCTCCACCTGCAATCCTGTGACGGCACGCCCATCACGGTCCACCACCTGTGCATCCACACGGGTTAAGGCAACGTCACTCTTGAAGACGACCGTGTCGTCCTTCTTGGCATCATCCTGGGCGGACGCGCAAGTGGAAACGAGCAAGCTCAGAGGCAACAACAATCGTAAAACGGGGAGAAAGCGCAACATCAGGACTCACTATCTATACGCGGATCGGGATCGCTACGTTTCGAGAACCCTAACCTACTGTATCGAAACCCGTTTACTCGGGGTAGCTCTGGGATTCCGGGCAACCGCTCCCCTGAAGACGCTGTCCATACTAGAGTCCATTCTCTTTGTGCGAAGCATCCGCTTGCTGATGCGCGCGGTTCCGTGCCGGAGACCGGTAACTCGCGTCTTCATTCGGTTTGGTGGCCCGCCAAGCCATGGCTACTCCGTAACCGTCGCGGCTCGGTAGGCTTCGCGAAAGTTGGGGCTGTCAGAAACCCCTCCTGAGTATGTACTTGGGTTCACTCAGCAAAGGGCGGAAGCGGCACGATCCGGCCCGCATCCCGAGCATACCTGTAGAGGTGACCATTCGGCGGCTCAAAGTGGATATCATCGGCGGTCACCAGACCTTTCACCGTTTCGCCGAGGGTCAGACCTTGTGGAATGCCGCCCAGGACCTGGAGAAACTCGTCCCGCGGCATCGAAACCACGTGAACCTTCAAATTGGTTGCCAGTAGCCTCCCGAGGCCCTCCAGAATACTGCCGGGCAGGTCCTTGTAGAAGCTCTCCTCGAGGAATCTGGCGAAGGAGGAGACCCCGACCACCAGCCGGACCGGCTCAGTGGTGTGGCGGCGAAGATAATCCACCAGCCGGTATGTCTCCGGATAGACCGAGACCAGTACGCAGCCGAAGTGAGCTACGCGTTCGATGCGCGCCAGGATGGCGGGGAGGTCCAAGTCGCCGGTTGTGCCCATGACGCTTCGCGTCGTGATCTCAACCACAGAGGCGGGTTCGCGCGAGAGCGCGGCCTCTTCCAGACGCAGTTGCCGCTCGGACGCTTCCAGGGCCTGCTTGTGGTAGGGCTCGCCGGTCGCAACGGTTCCGCGATGCACGACAAGCGGCCGTTTGCGGAGTGCCGACGACGGCTCGGTCACCTTCGCATCTCCATCGAAAGCGATCACCGGCGCCATCCCCAGGCCGAGCAGTTCCAGACACCACAAGCGGTGGTCGAACTCTTTGAACGCCGGTCCCGAAAGCTCCAGGACATCAATCTCGAGGTTGCTGGAGGTCAGTTCCTCATACAGACCATGCAGGAACTCCTGCGAAGAGTCACGCTCGTGAAAGGCCGCATAGACCAGATTCACGCCCAGCTTTCCCACCGACTCCTGTTGCTGCTGGTTGGTGTGATCCATCAGATTAACATGCAGCAGCACGTCGTTGCTTTCGCCGCCCGGCTCGGTCTGGAAACGGATGCCAATCCAGCCATGTTGTTCGTTGGTGCCTTGGAAGTTACGCGCCGACACCGTGTCCGCAAAGACGAAGAACTTGGTGTTTGCACCGCGAACCGCTCCGAGTTCTTGCGTCAACAGCTTGTATTCGAAATCCAGCATGGCTTGCAGGCGCTCTTTGGAGACATAGCGCGTGCCGGCTCCATAGGTCTTGTCGCTCACCACCTTGTCATAGGCGGAGATGGTACGCGCAACGGTTCCCGAGGCCGCACCGGCGCGCAAAAACCATCGCGCCACTTCCTGGCCGGCGCCGATCTCGGCAATGCTGCCGTATTTCGTCTGGTCCAGATTGATAGCGAGCGCCTTGGCGTGGACGTCTTTGGGAGCAACGAGGGGGGCTGACATTCAGATCTCCGTTCTTCAATATGATAGACAGGTGCAACCTATGCGGGATGTCGCATGAGCCAGCCGAAGGCCTTGTCTACACACGTCGCCTTACTGCGGGGCATCAACGTGGGCGGCAAGAATATATTGCCCATGAAGGATCTCGCTCAGATCTTCCTCGATGCGGGATGCGCCGACGCGCGGACTTATATACAGAGCGGAAACGTCATCTTCAAAGCGCCTTCGCGACTTTTGGAGAATCTTTGCGGCGGAATCACGGAGCGCATCGGCGTCCAGTTCGGATACCAGATTCCGGTGGTTCTCCGAACCGCTGCGCAACTCGCGGATGCCATCGCCAATAACCCATTCATGAAACCGGGAGCGGATCTGAAAGCGCTCTTTGTGCTCTTCCTCGCCGACCTGCCCGGTGCGCAAGCCATCGCCAAACTCGATCCTGACCGCTCGCTTCCGGATGCGTTCGTTGTGCGTAACCGCGAAGTCTATTTGCACCTGCCGAACGGCGCAGCGCGCACCAAGCTCACGAACAGCTATTTTGATTCGAAGCTCGCCACGGTCAGCACGTTCAGGAATTGGGCCACGGTGCTGAAACTGCTCGAGTTGATGCAAGCTTCCTAGTTCGTGCTGCGTGTGACGGCGTTCCTTGGCACATCCGAATCCGTCGTAACCTTCGAGTCGGTCTGAACCAGGTGAACCGATTTGGTTTTGTTCCCCGAGATGTGAAGCGTCGCAGCCCGGAAATCGCGCAAGGTAACCCCATCAGCATCTTTCACGATGACAACCGGATGCGTTGAGGCGGGAGCCGCGTCGATGCGCACGCCCTCGACCGACAGGCCTTGAATCTGTTCGGCGACCAAGCCCGTTTCCCAGGTCGCGGAGTTGGGCGATTGCCAGTGAATCTCGACGTCCTTCATAGCGAAGTCGCGCGCCTGTTTTATGACCATAGCCGAGGCCGTGCTTTCGTAAGGAGCTTCCGGATCGCGTGAGACGAATAGCCTGATATTCTGGAGCCGCACGCCTTCGAGCCAGCTATCGGGATGGCCGTTGATGGCCGACGTGCCAGTGCCATGGGCGATGACGTTTTGAATGGTGACGTTTCTGATGATCCCGGCAGGCGGCTCGTTGGGGCGCTTCGTGCCATCGACCTCGCTGCGGCGCTTGATGTTGAAATGAATCGGGTCGCCGTCTCCCCACCAGAACCAATCGAAACGGCGGGTGTCGATGGTGACGTTCGAGATAACGACGTCTTCCACGATCCCACCGTCAAACACCATAAAGGCCAGCCCTCGGTTGGCGTTGGTGATGGTGACGTTACTGATGACGACCCGTCGCACGGCCTTCGAGTTGCCATCACAGAACTTGATGGCGCTCGAGGATGACGAAAGGCGGCAGTTTGTGACCGTAACGTCCTCGGTCGGCAGCACCGGGCCCCAATTGTCCGTAGAATAGAAGACGATGGCGTCATCGCCGGTCTCGATGGTCGAGTTTGAGATACGAACGTCCTGGCATCCGTCGGGATCAATGCCATCGGCCCAAACGCCCTCTTTCTGGCTCGAGTAGATATACACGCCGTCAATCAACAGCCGCTTGCAGGCATACGGGTTGATGGTCCAGCTACGCGATCTCAGGAACTTCAGCCCTGTGATACGGACGTCGGCGCACCGCAGCAACAGGACCAGTCGCGGATAAACGGTTTCGTTCGGGAAGCCGGTGGGGAAGGGGCGCATCAGGGGCTTTCGGGTAGCTTCCATCTGCCGCTGATTGGACAGAATGTAGTAGTCGGTGAAGTTATTCGGCCTCCACTCGTAGGACGACTGGCCATCGACTGTTCCGCGCCCTTCGAGCGCAATGTCGTGCACGTCCTCGCCATAGATGAGGGCGGGCCTGGGCGCAGGATCGAACTGATGCGAGTCGAGGGAGGCAAAGAGCGTCGCGCCGGCTTCCAGGTAGATGCGCACTCCGGACCGAAGATGCAGTTGGCCTGAAGTGTATTCGCCGGGAGGGAAGTAAACCGTGCCACCATTGGCTTTTCCGCAGGCATCGATCGCTTGCTGAATGGCGGGGCGGGCGTCGTCTGCTTTGCGTCCCGTGGCGCCGTAGTCCTTGACGTTGAAGACAGGCTGGGCAGCGAGTCCGGCCGCGCAGACCAGCAGTGCCGCTAGAAGACGGAGTTGCATTGAATCATCATATGCGCCGGGCCGTTGACAGCCCAAACTTCCGCAAAGCCTACCGAGCCGCGACGGCCCGTGACCGTTAGCAAAGCGATTGCCGCGACGACTGACGCGCGCGGTTTAGTGCTGGGGACTCAGCAAGCTGTTTCAGGCCAGGTCCGAAGTGAGCGGCGCCGGCCAACTTTCCTTGTTTTTGAGCAGCGGGATCAGCCAGAGACAGGAAAGGATGGTGCCCGCGGACGCAATCCAAAGCGTCTGCGAGATGCCGAATCGACTCGCCAGGTAACCGCCCGTGAGAGCGCCAAACGGCAGCATCCCCATCGAGGCAAGCTGCATCGCTGAATTCACGCGACCGAGAATACGCGGCGGGGCCAGTGATTGACGGAGCGTGGTTTGATTCACGATATAGATCATCCAACCCATGTCGCCAAAGAATTGCTGGACGCACAGATAGACGAATCCAAAGCGTGGGAATTGGGAAGAGAGCGGAATCAACAGCTGCGCACAGCCGATCAATACGGCCGTTCCGAAGAACATCGGGCCGCGTCCAAAGCGGGTGGGGAGATGGCCGGCCAGCGAGGCACCGATCAGGCCGCCAGCACCTCCCAGCGCAACCACCAGGCCAAGCGCCGGAGTTCCCATGTGAACCACTTGCGTCGCGTTCAGGAAGTAAAGGGTGAAGAAAAAACCTCCCGCCAGGAAGGCCGTCACCGAGCGAAGCAGTAATGCCCGCAATAACGGATGACTCCAGATGAAACGCAGCCCGTGGAATGCTTCAGTCAGAGGTTCGGCGCTGCGATTGGGTTCGGGGGCGGGCTCCGCCTTCCTGATGGCCCATACCGAGGTGGCGGAAACAAGAAAAGATAAGGCATCCAGGAGAATGGCAATCGGTGCCGTGACGAGCTTGACCAGAACACCCGTTAGAAGCGGCCCGAGCAACTCAGCAGTTGAGGCGGAAATACCCAGCCGGCGGTTGCTGTCGAGGAGCTCGTCCGGCTCTACCAGAACAGGCAAATAGGACTGATAGGCGACATCAAACAAGACGGTGAGGGCTCCGGCGATTCCAGCAATCGTCATCAAGATCGTCATCGAGAGCAAGTGCAGCATGGCCGCGAGCGGAACCAGCAGCAGTAACGCGGCGCGGCACAGATCCGTGGCAATCATTACCGGCCGCTTTTTAAGACGATCGACAACCACACCGGCACCGAGCGCGAACACGAATACCGATGCGCTGCTGATGGCGGATAGGAAGCCCATCTGCAGCGCATTGGCATGAAGTGTGAGCAAAGCCGTCAGCGGGATACCGTCCCGGCTGATTCTTGAGCCGACCTCCGAGATGGCTTGGCCCACCCAGAGCTTCGCGAAGTCTCGCCGAACCCGGAAGATCACCCAGACAAGGTAGCAAACGGCTCCTACCCGCTAGCGCTGAGCCCAGTACCGATCGCGCGCCTGGACAACCATGTCCTTCTGTTTTGTCGCGAGCTGAATCTTGCGGAATTCCGACAGCCGGACGGACTTGTCGGAAACGTAACCTAAATTGTATTGACTGCGAAGCTCAGTTTCGATGCTGCGGAAGATCTGGTCGATGCCCAGTTTCTTGGAGACTTCGAAGAAGCCGCCGCCAGTTTCGCGAGACATTTGCTGGAGGACGCCGGCGCCCTCGTGTGCTCCGCCGAAGCCACCGTAGTAATGCGCATCGGCAAAGAGGATGGAAAACAGCATCATGTCGGCACGCTGCGCCGCGTCGATAGCGGTTGCGACGGTCGCTTCACTTCCGAAATCCACGCCATCCGTGAGGACAATCGACGCTTTTCGACCCTGCTGTTTCTTCAGAACATCCTGCGAAGCAAACACAACCGCATCGTAGAGCAGTGTGCTGCCGCCAACCTGCTGCAGCTCCTTGCGAGACTGCGTATTGACGGCGGTGAGGGCCTCATTGAGTTGCCCGAACGACGACGTGAGTCCCTGGCGGACGAGAACATTGGTATCGAACTGCAGGATGAAGACGTGGTCTTTACCGTCGCGCAGCACCTGGTCCAGGAAATGAAAACACGCCGTGCGCTCTGCCTCGATGACCTTTTCCTGGCTGGCACTGGTATCGATCAGGAGGCCCAAGGTCAGCGGAAGATCTGTCTCGCGCGAAAAATACTGGATGGTCTGCGGCCGTCCGTCCTCGAGGAGCACGAAATCGTCCTTCGATAGATTGGTGATGACCTCGCCCTTTTTGGTGAGGACATTGGCGAACAGGTTGACAACTTTGACGTCGGCTTTGAAGGTGACGCCGGGTTGCTCCTGGGCAGGGAGCAGGGGGGTAGCTACGGAGGTTGCTGCCAAAGACAGGAAGGAGCGGCGAGAGAGGTTCAGGTCGATGGTCGGCAAGCGAGGTCAGGTCCTTAAGGTCACTGCAACGCGGGACGCGAACAGCGTGTGCGGGCTACTTAAGAATTGTAGCGACGTCCCGAAGCTCGAGAGTTCCTGATCCGCTTGCTGACGCGCGCGGTTGCTCTGAAAACAGGTGTTGTCGATCTGGGGACAGGCTCGCTGTGTCCACGCGGCGACGGGCTTCGGTGACGCGATACGGAGATGTGTGCGCGCCTTGGGACACAGGTGCCTGTCCAGGTGCCTGTCCCCGGTCGGCATCCGTTTTCATCATTG
>JBAUOG010000180.1:0-1697 GCA_049579625.1 Bryobacteraceae bacterium | reverse complement strand
ACTCACGCACCTACGCGAACAAATCATTGCTTTGATTGTCGCTGGGGTAACTCTTGATCCCAACGCTGAGCATCCTGAAGAAAGCGAGTAAACGATCATGTCTCAAAGAGAGAACAATAAAACGATGCGAACGATCACGCTGGAAGAGCATTACGCCACCCCGGCGTTCATGGAAGGACCAGGGCGCCAACTAAAGGTTCAGGCACGAGCCCTCCAAGCCCATCCCCAGGTTGCGGCAGCTCTTACTCTGTTGCTTGATCGACTGGGCAACCTCGATGACCATCGAATCGCAGATATGGATGCCGCTGGTATTGATGTGCAGGTCCTGTCTCTGACCAGCCCCGGCACAGAGCAGCTGGAGGCGGCCGAGGCAGTCGCGCTGGCTCGTGAGGCGAACGATCTTCTCGCGGAGGCGGTGCGGCGTCATCCGAGCCGGTTCGCCGGGTTCGCCGCGCTGCCGACTGCGGCTCCGGACACCGCCGCCGAAGAGTTGGAGCGTACCATCCGTATCCACGGCTTCAAAGGAGCACTGATCAACGGCCATATCCGGGGTCGCTACCTGGACGACCCATTCTTCTGGCCGATCCTGGAACGTGCCGTAGCACTCCAGGTGCCGCTTTATCTTCATCCGACGCCGCCGCCACAGCCAGTGATCTCGGCCTCCTACACAGGACACTTCGCGCCAGAGGTGACTGTCGCCCTCTCGACCGCGGCCTGGGGTTGGCACATCGAAACGGCGATCCATGTCCTGCGACTCATCCTCAGTGGAGCATTCGACCGCTATCCAGGCTTGCAGCTGATCATAGGCCACCTGGGCGAAACGCTTCCGTTCATGCTGCCCAGACTCGATCTCGGGTTGCCCACGCAGGTGACGAAACTGGATCGTCCCATCGGAGCCTATCTGCGAGAGAACCTCCACTACACGTTCAGTGGCTTCAATTACCTCCCCGCCTTCCTCGACCTGTTGTTCCAAGTAGGGGTCAACAGGATCATGTTCTCAGCCGATTATCCTTATAGTTCAATGGTACAGGCACGTACATTCCTGGAGCAACTGCCGGTCAGCCCTGCCGACAAAGAGCAGATCGCACATGGTAACGCGGAGGGCCTCCTGCGACTATAACCAGCACGAGCACTCACTCGATACATTCTGCCCAACATTCCGATCTTACACACATTTGGTGGGGATGCCAGTAAGCTCATCCTGGTAAATAGACTGAAGGTTCGAACGAACATACTGGGCTGAGAACCCCTCATTCGAACCTTCACCCCGAAAGTGTGAGGGTGAAGGTTCGAAGGCATACACGAAGGTTCGAACGCATTTCCAGAGGAGGGACGAGATGCCCTGCTACTCTCCAGAGTGTTTTTCGGAGGCATCCGGCTGAGCATCAATGACCCGGATGAGGTCACGGTGCAGCGTCAGCGCCTCGGCGGCAGCTTCTAGCATCTTGGGACTCACATTTTGCTCGCCCCGTGCATAGGCGCACTCCAAAGCGGTGGTAACCAGCTTCATCAGATGATCCATGCTCACACGACCGCTCTTCTGTGGATCGAGCAGCGGGTGGGTGAGCCAGGTGTAGATGCTCCCGGTCCACTGACACAAGTCCAGTTCTGGAAAAGATGGATGATAAATCCGTTCCAGAGCCAGCAGAATATGACGCACTTCCCCCTCAGTATGGCTGGCAATCCGACAATACGGT
>JBAUOG010000179.1:0-10613 GCA_049579625.1 Bryobacteraceae bacterium | reverse complement strand
TGCTGACGCGCGCGGTTCTGTGCTGGTGAGCGTGCTACGCCGTCTGCTTAGCCGAGTAGTGTGAATGATGCCCTCGCGTGGGTACTCCCTCAGCACAGAACCGCGCACATCAGCAAGCGGACAACCCGCTCATACTTCGGTCCGAGGCACCCGCACTCGCTACAGCTTCAACATCGCCCGCAGGCGCTTGGTTTGAATCCTGCTCACCGGGATCTCGGTTTGTTTCTTGTCGTCCATGCGAAGTTGGAAGCTCGACTTGAACCACGGGATGACTTCGCGTATCCGGTTGATGTTGACAAGAAATGAGCGATGCACCCGCCAGAACGTGTTCGGATCCAAGTTGGACTGCAGTTCCTCGATAGTCCGGTAGTTCGAGTGGCCTTCTACGTTGGTCGCGACGATAGTGATTAAACCGTCGTCAATGGTCGCGTAGATCATGTCGTGCGCGTCCAGGATCAAGTTGCGATTATTGCTGCGCACTAGCAACTTAGTTCGTTGGAGGCTGTGCTTGGGAGGCGGCGCGGACTCCGCCGCTTTGGCTTCGTTGGCCTGCCGGGTTTCGATGATGCGCCGGGCGCGATCGATGGAAACAGCCAGGCGCTCCTTGTCCACGGGCTTCAGAACATAGTCCATGGCTTCAAGGCGGAAGGCTTCCACCGCGTATTGGTCGAACGCAGTGGACACCACAAAATAGGGCAGTACCACGCCCTTCTCCTGCAGCTTGCGGATGACACCGAGCCCGTCGAGCCCGGGCATTTGAACATCCAGAAACACCAGGTCCGGCTCCAGGTTTTCGATCATCTCCACCGCCTCCAGGCCGTTGGTTGCCGTGTCGATGACTTCGATATCGGGGAAGTCCTTCAGCAGGAAGGCCAGTTCTTCACGCGCCAGGGGCTCGTCATCGACCAGCAGAGTCGAGATGGTCGTGGTGCTGCGCTGAGGCATCAGAGTGTTAGTATATCGTAGGATTGCCCAACAAGAGCCGAAGGCGCGTGAACCTTACGCGTGAGCGTAACGGACGGGCGCAACCCGTTCTTATTCAAGGAGTTCCAAACTAAAGTGTCAAAGCAGCCTAACGTCAAAATCGCGCCCGCGACAGGCAAACTCGGAGTCCTGATTCCGGGCATGGGCGCGGTGGCGACTACGTTCATCGCCGGGGTCGAAGCAGTCAAGCGCGGCCTCGGTCATCCGATTGGTTCCCTCACACAACTGAGCACCATCCGTCTGGGCAAGCGCACGGACAACAATACACCGAAGATCAAGGATTTCGTTCCCTTAACGCCATTGGAGTGTCTCACCTTCGGCACGTGGGACATTTTCGAAGACAATGCATATGAAGCGGCGGTAAACGCCAAGGTCCTGGAACCCGCTCTGCTCGAACAACTCAAGGAGCCGCTCTCGGCCATCAAGCCGATGAAGGCCGTCTTCGATAAGACCTATATCAAGCGGATCGACGGGCCTAACGTGAAATCCGCGCCCACCAAAATGGAGTCGGCCGAGCTGCTGATGCAGGATATCCGCGACTTCAAGCGGAATAACAACTGCTCTCGCCTGGTGATGATCTGGTGCGGGTCGACTGAGGTCTTCCACAAATCGGCGGCGGTGCACGCAACTATCGAGTCGTTTGAAGAAGGTTTACGAAACAACGATCCGGACATCGCGCCAAGCCAAATCTACGCCTACGCCGCGTTGAAGCTTGGTGTTCCCTACGCCAATGGCGCTCCTAACCTGACCACCGATACGCCGGCCCTGCTCGAACTGGCCCGGCGCAATGACGTTCCAGTGTGCGGCAAAGACTTCAAGACCGGCCAAACCTTCATGAAGACGCTGCTGGCGCCCGGCTTCAAGGCTCGGATGCTGGGCATGAACGGCTGGTTCTCGACCAACATTCTGGGCAATCGCGATGGCGAAGTCCTGGAAGACCCGGGTTCCTTCAAGAGCAAGGAAGAAACCAAGCTTTCCGTGCTCGAGCAAATCCTACAGCCCAAGCTCTACCCAGAGCTTTACAAAGATCTGTACCACGCGGTGCGGATCAACTATTACCCGCCGCGCGGCGACTCGAAAGAGGGCTGGGACAACATCGACATCTTCGGCTGGCTGGGATATCCGATGCAAATCAAAATCGATTTTCTGTGCCGGGATTCGATTTTGGCGGCTCCGCTGGTGCTCGATCTGGTACTTTTCCTAGACCTTGCACAGCGCGCAGGCATGAAAGGCATCCAGGAATGGCTATCTTTTTACTTTAAAGGGCCAATGACTGCAGTTGGTTTGTATCCAGAACACGATATTTTCATCCAACTAATGAAGCTCAAGAATACGCTTCGTTGGATGCAAGGTGAAGACCTCATCACTCATCTCGGGCTCGAATACTACGACTAGAGACGATCGAACAGGCGATGGAACCCCGTCGCTACGCGTGTTGGTGATTGGCGGGACGGGCTTTATCGGCCGCCTGCTGGTTGCGGAATTGGTGCGCAAGGGCCACCATGTGACCCTTATGCACCGCCGTTCGAAACACATGTTCAGCAAGCGGGTAGGCAACCTGGTGGCCGACCGGAATGACGCGGCCAGCGTAAAGAAGGCGCTTGGCAGTACCCGGTTTGACGCCGTGTACGACAACGCCTACGACTGGGAGCGAGGCACCACGGGCTCCCAAATCGAAGCGACGGCCCAGATTTTTGAAGGTCACGTGGCCAGGTACATCTTCATGTCGAGCGTGGCCGCCTACGGCGACGGTCTGAACCATCATGAGGGAGACGCCTTGGCGCCCGACGACCACAACAGCTCCTACATTAGAAACAAAGCCATGAGCGAACGGGCGCTGTTCCGCATGCATCAACGGAGCGGCTTCCCTGTGGTGACCCTTCGGCCACCGTATATTTACGGGCCCGAGAATCCCTTCTACCGGGAGGCCTTCTTCTGGGACCGCTATCGCGCCGGACGGCCGGTCATTCTGCCCAGCGACGGGCATCGCCTGATGCAGTTCATCTTCGTAAAGGACTTGGTGTCGGTGGCGGTGAAGGTGCTCGAACAGCGAAACGCAATTGGGCATGCGTTCAACGTGGCCAATGCCAAGGCTGTCACGCAGAATGAGCTGGTGCACGAGCTGGCGAAAGCGGCCAACGTCAAGGAGCCGCTGATTGTTTCCGTGCCCCGCGACAAAATCGTCAGTTTCGGTGGTCAGGCCATCGGCGAGAGGCTGTACTTTGGCTACTGGCTCGACATGCCAGCCATTACCCAGGTCATCACCAAAGCGCAACGCATGCTGACGTTTCGCCCGACTGACTTTCCGACTGGCCTAAAGCTCTCCTACAAGCACTACCTGAAAAAACGCGGCTTCCCGAAGCCCGAGTTTTCCTTCGAAGACGAAGTGTTGTCCCGCGCGTCCGCAAAGCCGATGGTGAAGACGGGGTAAGCGCAGCGCGCCTTAGATCTCACCTGCAGCCAAACAATCCTCGACATAAAGTTCAACCGCTTCCGCGATGTTCGCCATTGCTTCCTCTCTCGTGTCGCCTTGAGATACACCAGCAACAGATCCCAGCATGAGCGCCGGAGTGCACACCCGCAATGATGAAAGAGGTTGCTGCATTTTCATCCGAACGGCGCGCTCCTCAGCTCATCGGGGACACCCCGGCCTGATGTCACTCTCACTTCCAGCGTCTCAAAGCGCCGGCGGAGCGCCAGCTCGCCGTGCGCGCTGTAGGCGTGTCCCCAAACGCGACAAAGCTCGTAAGCTGCGGTTTTGTTATGGCTTATTACTTCGGTAGCCCAGGAGTTGCCGGAGGCGGAGCCGCACTCGGAACGGCTCCAATTGCTCCCATAGCGGCACCCGAGCTTTGCATCATGCGAAGGAGTTGTCCATCCGGATCATCCTTCGCAACCAGCCGAACGGCTTTATTCCGCCATTCGTTAGACAGTCCCAGGTCAGCTCTCGCTGAATCAGCACCCAATTGGTTGCGAACGCCATATAGGCTTGAGAGCTGATACATGGCCAGGTACGATCCCGGCTGCACGGTGAGCGCGGTCTGAGCGCAACGCAGGCCTTCTTCCACCAAAGCACCATAGTTCTGCCGGAGGGCCGCCACAACGTCGGGCGGCAACTGATGGTCCCGGATGCCCTTCTTGTAAGCTTCCGACTGCGCTTCAAACAGTGCCACGCCAGCCTGTTGAGCCGCCATGACAGCAATCAGGTAATTGGCGTGATAATTCTTCGCGTCCGCCGCGATTGACTTCTTCGCCCAATCTCTCGCCTCGGTGTAAGGGTCGACCTTGGCGCTAACGCGGGCCGCTTTGTTGAGCGCGTACGTAGCCGCGGCGATTCCGGCCATCCCTTCGGCGTTATGAGGCGCCAGGCCGAGCGCCTTTCGATCCTCTTGGATGGCGCGTTGCAGGCGCTCGGGGTCAAAAGGATAGCTCGAATTGTTGCCGGCCGAACTTTGGATCAGCGCATTCGCCAACTGGACGTGAGCGTCCACCGATTTGTCATTGAACTTCACAGCCTTTTCAAAGGCGTAAACGGCGGCTTCATAGTGATAGAGGGCAAGCGCCTTTTTGCCCTGCGCCATAGCCTCCGGAAAAGTGCGCGGCACTACGGGTGGCTGAGCGGGCTCAGCGGACGCGCGTTGATAACGGGCATAAGCCTGCTGCGATTTTGCCTGCCAATCTTGCTGCCGTTTCAAATCGGCCTCAGCCTCCGCGCTGGTTTCATCGATCAGGGATCGCAGGAAATACAGGCCGCCCAACTCGTGCATCGCTTCGAAGGCGTTGGGTCGAATGCGAAGCGCCGTGTCGGCGTGCTCGATGCCCTTCTGGAGGATCGGATCGCATTTTCCCCGCAGCATCACCTTGACGGCAGGCGGCAGGTCCTGCTTGAGTCCCGGCTTCAAGCCGGCGGCGGAACGCGCGTCCGAGATCCTCCAGACGACTTCCGCGCTTGCGATGCGCACCAACATATAGTTGGCGTGAAAGTTGTTCGGATCGGCGGCGATCGCTCGGGCAAGCGCATCCTTCGCCGCCGCCAGCCCCGTCGTTTTCTTAAAGCCGATCAGGCCTGTACCGAAACCAAGCCGGTACTCGACTTCGCCCAGCCCGGCGAGCGCCTCTGCATCACTAGGGGAGAGTTCCAGCGCAGTCTGCTCCTCTTTCTTGGCCCTTTGCAGCGTCTGAATATCCGCATCAGTAACCATCCCGCCGGAAACGCTCCGCATCAAAGCATCGGCTAAACTGATGCGCGCGCTCGCCGAGCGCGGATCCAATTGCGCAGCCTTTTCAAAGTGTGTGATTGCTTCTGGGAAGCGTGCCCGAGCCGCCGCGCTCTGCCCCTCGTTCATGGCCCGCATGAAGTCGTCGCCTTGCGGCGCCGCGTTAGCCATGGGCGTAATACAGAGGATGACAAGGGCAATTAAGACGCGCTTTAGGGATGAATCCATGCGAGCCAGCGTGATCGTGAGTTTTTGAATGCTTAGCTTGCGATTATAGCGGAAACATTGCCGGCGAATGCCCCTGGTGTGGCTGCGGCCTGGGCGTGGGAACCAAGCGTTGAAGAGAGGCCCGTTTGGCCATCAAGTCGCTTCCTCCGGGAACTCAGAGGTCTTCCGGACGCAGGCCAGTGTGCTTCGCCACGCGGCTCAGGATCTTTCGGCCCAACTCGTCATTGTCATGAAAGGCAAACTCGTAGTCCGGCCAACCTTCGCGGCCTAAGACCTTGTGGGAACCGCTCTGACGCTTCATTTGCCGGCCGATTCGTTCCAAGGCAGCCAGCACGCGGCGGGCTTTAGTCGCCGGCCAGTTGCTCACTCAGCACCTGAAAAGAGACGTTGAGGGCCGACGGCGCCAGTTCGGCGTGCTTGATCCGATCGACGATCACTTCGATGGCCAGTCTTTCGGTGTTCCTGATGGCCTCCTCGCGCGTCTGCCCGTAGGTCATCACCCCGGGAAGTTCCAGCGCCTCGGCAATCCAGCGACCGTCATCTTCCCTATCGATCTCAATAGAAAGGTGCACCCTTCATTGTAGGCTTGGGCCGCCCAAAAGGAAAAGGCGAGAATTCTCCCATGCGGGATGAGCCTGAGCGGGAAGAATGGGGTCACTGTCCTGGTCACTGTCCCGTTTGGGGGCGCGGCTGCCCCGCACACGGCTCCTCCTGCGCTCGGTGAACGCTGGAGGAGGGCAAGGGACCAGTCCGCGTTGCCCCGCCGCGCTTTTGTGGGCTTCGCAAGATGAGGCGACGGCGACCGTGAGGTTCCCGTAGTTCGAAGTACGCCGAAGTTCGCGGGAAACCTCGAAGGGGATGCCCCCGAGGTTTCCCACCGCAAGCGCGAACCCACGACGGCCGCTCGGCCGAACTGGCGCAGGGTCGTCAGGTTGTTAAGAGAAGGCTCGCCGAACCCGGTTATGGCTCCACATCCGGTGGGTTCGGTAGGGCGGTGTTCACCAGGGTATACAGCACATTGGAATAGGTCCCGGAACCGACCATATCGCTCGGGACATAACCCACGCCGCAGTACGCGTCGTTCACAGTATTATCGGAAATCTCATTCCCGGTGAACGTACCGGTGCCGTTGGATTCCCAAACGCCGCATCCTTCGTCGGCCGCCCCCATGTTGAACATGCGGTTACCTTTGATGACACTGTTGGTAAAGTGTCCCGCCGCCGTTCCCTGAATGTCGATCCCATCCAGGCCGTAAATATTTGAGATCTGGTTGTTCATCACTTTCAGGTCGTTCGCCCCATTGATGAAGATGCCACTCTGCGCGTCGGTGATGATGTTATCGTTCACCTCCGTCCCGTCGCCAGCGTTGCGGGTTGTGACACCTTCGCTCCGCACCGCAATGCAGGCCACCGTTGTCAATGAACCGCACAGCCCTTCCGTGAGCGCGTTATCGTGAATCTTGCCGATGGCTCCGTTCAGCAGATATATCGCAAACTGTTTTGTTCCGCTCGCCGGTCCTACGCCGGAGATCGTGTTGCCGACGATTTCAGCCTTAACCCCGCCGGCTGTGCCGTTCACGAACACGCCGTTCGCCGTGTAGTCGTGAATGCTATTGTGCTCCACCGATACACTAAACGGTCCAGGCTGGTTTGCATCCACCAGGACACCGAAGCCGTTAAGAACGGGCAGTGTCGGGCAGCCCGTCGGGTTCGTAAGCTCAGCACCGAAGATCGCGCTGTCCTTGACCTTCCCGGACGCATTGAAGAAGTGCACGCCGGCAAGCCCCGGGCTGCAAGTGGCCACGGTGTTGTGACTGGCGTCGATCGCCAGGTTTTCGATTCCGACGCCCTGCGTATTCATCACCGTAATGACGGCCTCGGTAGCTAACCCCATCAGATCCGTCAATGAAGGCTGGAGTAAAACTCTGTTGACTCCGTTTGCTTCGACCCCGACCAGTTTCAGCCGCTTTGTGATGATCAATTGCTCCGGGTAGAGAGCCGGGCAGATGTCAATCTCATCGCCTGGATTGGCAGCGGTTACGGCAGCGCCAATCGTCGTGTACGTAGCACCCGGGCAGGGCGTACTTGGTTGTCCGACGACCAGGATTTTTCCGGAACCTACCCAACCGTCGTCGGCCATTGCGCAGACTGTGCCCGCAATGAAGAGGGCCAGCCAGAAATAGATTACGCGTCTTGTCAACATAGCTTTCTCCTTGTCAGAAATACTGTTTCTTTAGTCCGCCGATGGCGGTTCGAGTTGAGATTATGGAGTCCGCACGCAGGTGGATAAATGGGCGGCGGGTGATCTGTCGGTTATCTCCGGGTAAGCACCCAAATACGTGGAAATACGGGGTTTCCACCTGTGTGTTTAAAGTGCTATCCTCGCTAGAATTCACCCACTGTGCCGGACTTGACTCTTCGGCGGGGACGCCGATTTCGTTTCGGGCCTTTCGAACTGGACGTGCGCGCCGGAGAACTGCTCAAGCACGGCATCCGGCTGCGTCTGCGCGAACAGCCGCTCCAAATCCTGCTCTTGTTGTTGGAACACCCAGGCGAGGTCGTAACGCGCGGTGAGATTCGCCTCAAGCTATGGCCGAACGAGACGGTGGTCGAATTCGACCACGGCATCAACGCTGCCATAAAGAAGCTCCGGGATGCACTGAGCGAATCAGCCGAGGAACCCCGTTACATCGAAACCGTAGCTCGCCGCGGCTACCGGTTTCTGGGGGAAGTCGAAGTGCTCGCGGCATCCTCCTCCGAGCCGTCTTCTCCTTCTGGACCCACCCCGGACGCCCCGTCGGACGACCTCGAAGGAAAAATCATCTCCCACTACCTGGTGCTGGACAAACTGGGCAGCGGTGGAATGGGCGTGGTTTTCCGGGCTAAAGACCTCAAGCTCAATCGAAGCGTGGCTTTGAAGTTCCTGCCCGAGGAATTCAGCCAGCATCCGGAACCGTTGGAACGTTTCCAGCAGGAAGCCCGCACGGCCGCCGCGTTGAACCATCCCAACATTTGCACCATCTTCGAAATCGGCGAGCATCAAGGCCGTCCCTTCATCGCCATGGAGCTTCTGGAGGGCCAGACGCTTAAAGATCTACTCGCCGAGGGGCCCTAGCCGCTGGACGACCTACTGGAGTTGGCGATTCAGATTGCCGGTGGACTGGGAGCCGCCCACAGCAGAGGCATCGTCCACCGCGATATCAAGCCGGCCAATATCTTTGTCACCCAGCGGCGGCGGGTCAAGATTCTGGATTTCGGACTGGCGAAGCTGTTGCCTGAACGATCGTTGAGCACCGTCCACGAGAGTGCGCCGCAGGATGAAGGGGCCGCTTCGATAGCCAATGGGCAGCAGATCAGTCCGAGCGCTCCCCTGGGGACGGTTGCCTACATGTCGCCGGACCAAGTGCGGGGGGAAGACGTGGACCCACGGTCCGACATCTTCAGCCTGGGCGTGGTCCTGTATGAAATGGCGAGCGGCAAACGCGCCTTCGAGAGCGAGTCGCCGGTGGAAACCATGAACGCGATTCTCAGCGACGATCCACCCGAACTGCCGCGTTCGGTGCCGCCAGGTATAGACCAGATCGTGCGCCGCTGCCTCCGAAAGCAGCCCGCGCAGAGATTCCAGTCGGCTGCGGACCTGGCATTCGCTCTCCAATCTCTATCGCAGTCTCCGACGTCGGTGGAACCGCCCGCATACGGAGCGTGGCTGAGATGGGCACCTCGGCACCCCTGGAATCGCTACCTCGCGATCGCAGCAATCGCGCTGTTCCTTGCGGCGATCCTGGGACTGGCGATGCTCTGGCCGCGCCATCAGAAGACGGAACTGCCCCGGCTCACGGCGCAGATCTTTGCCGCAGCGGCAACGCGTCAGCCAATGGCGCTATCGCCCGACGGGCGGCTGGCCGTGATTCTAACTGAAAAGGACATGGTGGTGAGGTCTCTCGATTCCCTGGTCTCCCGGGTTCTGCCGGGAACCGACGCGGGGTACGACCCTTTCTGGTCGCCTGACGGGCGATCTCTCGCCTATTTTGATAACGCTGACAATAAGCTCAAACGCATTGATGTTTCGAGTGGCGCCGTCCGAACCCTGTGCCAGTCCGGTACCGGCTCGCGGGGAGGCAACTGGGGCCCGAACGGCACGATACTTTACAGCGTTGGTGGAGACGTCATGCGCGTCTCAGAAAACGGCGGCACTCCGGTTGCGGTCACAGCGATAGAACACCCGGGCCGTAACGCTGGTTATTGGTACCCAAAGTTTCTGCCTGACGGACGCCACTTCCTGGGCCTCAAGACCGGACCACAAGAACGGGGAATGAACGTTGTTGTCTTGTCGCTGGATTCAAGAGATGAGAAACGGATCGTGATGGCCACTAGTGCCGCCACCTACGTCCCGACCGGCCATCTTCTGTTCCTTCGCGGCACCACCCTGGTGGCGCAGCCATTTGACGTCGACCGGCTGCGCACAACCGGAGACGCCATTCCGGTGGTTGAAGACGTGGGTTACTACACTCCTTCCCGGGGCGCGACTTTCGCCGCTTCCGATAACGGCTTGCTCATCTACTCGGGTGGTGGTATTGGTCACAGCGACCTGTCCTGGTACGACCGCTCCGGTCACCGGTTGAGCACACTGGATGACAAGAATCTGTACTTCGATTTGTCGCTGGCGCCGGATGGCAATCGGCTTGTCATCAGCCGCGCCGATCAGAAGACCACCCTGATTGACATCTGGGTTCTTGAACTCACTGAAGCACGTGCGTCGCGGCTCACCTACACGGATAGCGGCGCCAGACATCCGGTATGGTCGCGCGACGGGACGAAGATTGCCTACGAGTCGGCGGGCGAGATCCGGCTGGTGGACGCGACAGGCGTCGGCAAAGAGGAAGTGATAGACACTTCCACAGATCGATTCGCAAGGCCGGGAGATTGGTCGCCGGATGGACACAGCCTGGCCTACGAGGATCAGGAAGGCCGGCTTATTCTGCTTGAGCCCGGCGGGGGACATAGCGCCGTTTACGTGGGCCCTCAGGGCGTTCTCTGGCAACCCACCTATTCCCCGGATGGCAATTGGTTGGCCTACGTCTCCGAGGCGTCGGGCCGTATTGAGGTTTTCGTTGAATCGGTCCCGCCCGGCCACGGTAAATATCAAATCTCGACGCAAGGCGGTGCCCAGCCTTTGTGGCGCCAA
>JBAUOG010000178.1:0-1651 GCA_049579625.1 Bryobacteraceae bacterium | reverse complement strand
TGCGCGGCAGGTCAGCCACCAGCACGCGGCGGGCTCTTCCTGGCGCCGTCCAGATCGATGCCAAGCTGTGCGCACTTCTTGTACAGATGGCTGCGTTCGAGTCCCAGAGCTCGCGCGGTTTCGGTCATGCTGTTGCTCCGCCGCTTCAATTCCCCGAGGATTGACTCCCGCTCAAACGCCTCGACTCGGCTGGCCAGTGTGCCTGTCGCCGCCACTGCTGGTGTCATGTGAGGCAGATAGGCGGCTACGTTTTCCGCGTTGAGTTCGCCATCGGAAAGCATGAGAATTCGCTCGACGCAGTTCCGGAGTTCACGCACGTTACCGGGCCAGTGGTGCCGCTTCAGCATTTCGATTGCGTCGAACAGGAACAGCCGCTCTTTCCATCCGTTCGATTCGCATACGCGCTGAGCAAAGTGCTGTGCCAACTCCTCAATGTCTCCGGCGCGGTCACGCAGCGGCGGCAGAACGATCGGGATGACGTAAATGCGGTGAAACAGGTCCTGACGGAACGTGCCGGCAGTCACCAGATCCTCGAGGTTGCGATGTGTAGCCACGACAACGCGCACATCCACCCGCACGGTCTTCGTGCCGCCGACGCGCTCAATTTCGCCCTCTTCGAGAACGCGCAGGAACTTCGCCTGCATCATCGCAGGCATGTCGCCTATCTCATCGAGGAACAACGTCCCGCCTTGCGCCTGTTCGAACCTGCCGATGTGACGGGTGGCAGCTCCGGTGAAAGAGCCTTTCTCGTGCCCGAACAGCTCGGACTCAATCAGCTCCTGCGGCACTGCGGCGCAATTCAAGGTGACAAACGGGGCCGCCCTGCGCGGGCTGCCCTCATGCAGCGCACGCGCGACGAGTTCCTTGCCGGTACCAGTTTCGCCCAGGATGCAGACGCGCGAGGCGCCGGCAGCGACTCGATCCACCTGCCTCATGGTGCTGCGCATCGAATCGCTCTTCCAAATGATTTCGTACTTCCCGACGCGGCGCCGGAGTTCGTGGTTTTCGGACTCCAAGCGCGCGATCTTCACAGCGTTGTCGAGCGTCAAAAGCAGCTTCTCGGTCGACAACGGTTTCTCCAAAAAATCGAGAGCGCCGAGCTTCAATTCTCGGTTATCCTGCGCACTGATAAGGGAAGTAGAAACAGTACCTTTTACGACAAACCCCGCGACTTACAGATCCTATCGCCATCAACGGATCGACAACCGCGCCATTAGCCCGCTGAGTTCCGACTGCTTGCGGACGCCCACCTTGAGGAAAGCCTTCTGCAAGTGCGACCGGCCGGTCGTTATTTGGATCGAAAGCTGCTCGCAAGTCCGTCGCAGGTCTCCTTCTTCAGCAAAAACCGAGGCGAACCGAGCCTCGGCTGGAGTCAGAGCGTAGAGTTGTTGAAGGGTATTTTCCAAGTTCGTGAGGTTGGCCTGGATCGATGATTTCCAGGATCGCCGCGGCCCTCTCGGCGAACACGATGGAGGCGAACGACTCCCGGACCGGGGCATAGCCGTGGAAAGCGCAGTGCGAGATTTGGGGCAGAAAAGTCGGCTTGTTGGAGTGATTGCCAAGGGGCTTTAGGCGGCGCTGCTTGAACTCGTTCGTGTCTGGCGGTTCAGCTACCCAGGCTCTCCGCCGCTCAGCTCAGGGTCGCCCTTTC
>JBAUOG010000177.1:0-7898 GCA_049579625.1 Bryobacteraceae bacterium | reverse complement strand
AAGCCTCCGCGCTGAAACCGACGCCGACACTGCTGCCGACCCCGAGCCGGCGGTGGAAGCGCCGCTAGCATCGGAACCCGTGACGGTGGGACAGGAAGAAGCAACGGAGCATATCGGTGCGCCAGGGCCAGTTGAGGCGGCAGTATTCGATTTTGAATCGGCTGGAGATGTAACGACTGCGGCTGAGAGCATGGTTGAAACGCCGAGTGCTTCACCGGAGGTTACACCCGCGGAGACGGAAGGGGCAGTAGATTCAACCGGGGAAAAGGCCCTCCCAGAGGCAACCCCTCAGATCCCAACTGAGGCGGCGCCTCAGATCACCACGGATGAAGGGAAGGTGGATGACGATGAACTATAAAGTCACGACGCTGACACCCTTGCTTGTGGGAGATGGCCGGGAACTGGCGCCGATCGATTACATGGTCTGGAAAGACCAGGTCAACGTTCTTGATCAGCCGCGTATCTTCAAGCTGCTGTCTCGCGGCCCACGGCTGGACGGCTACCTGGCGCAACTCCAGAAAGCAACCAAGCTGGATTTTGCTTCCTGGGGGGGGTTTGCCCAGAACTTCTCAGAGCGCCGTATTCCCTTCGAGCACCCAAGCCTGACTCCTCTCTGGGAAAAGGCCCCATCGGAGAATCTCTTCATCGCCACGTTTGCCGGCAGCCTTCAGGGCCCTTACCTGCCGGCGTCGGCCTTGAAAGGCGCGCTGCGCACGGGGCTGATCTTCTCGCGATGGACAGCGTCCACTATGGACAAGATTGCCGCGGCGCTGGAACCGTCGCGACCGCCGCGCAGGCCAGCCGAGGCGGCTGAGAACACATCGGGCGCTTCGCAGGTACGCATCGTTACGGTGGCCGATTCGAAGCCCGTCGCGGCCAGCGCTTTCAGAGTTTTTCTGGCTCGCGTGGCGACGCTCGATTCCAAGCAGCCCGGGTCCTATCAACTCGCCTGGAAGGTGGCGGGGCGCGGCAGCGTGCCCAATCAACGGATCACTGAAAGTACGCCGGACTTCGTGGAAATGGCCGTACCCGGAACCCAGTTCGGCGGAATTTGGAGCGAGAGGAAGTTCCTGGAGAACCCCGAATTGATCCGCGCTCTCGGCTGGCGTTCGGTGCCGGAGCCAAAATTGATCGTAGACGCCGCCAACGCGTTTGCCGAAGCGCAACTCAAACTGCACTCGCACTATGCGGAGACGGCGGGGTTGACGGCGGTGCGCGAGAGCCTGAAGGCGATTGAAGCAGAGCTGTCGCTGGCCCGCTCCACGCCTTTAACTTGTCTGCTATGCCTTGGCTGGGGCACCGGTTTGGTGGCGAAATCCGGTTCATTGGACTTTGAGAACGAGTCGTACCGGACAATCTTGCGTTCCATTCCGGCGTATAGCCGCGCCATTCGGACGGGTCTTCCCTTTCCAAAGACGCGCCGCGTCATTTTCAGCAACGGGCAACCGGCTGCCCTTCCAGGGTGGGTGAAACTACAACTCGCGAGTTAATCTGCCCCTCACCGGGGTCAGCCTCGAACACGAACAGAACGTAGGCGATCCCGCGGAGCTGCCAGCTAAGTCCTTCCCTGTCAGACGCTTGTTTAAATTTCTAGAGCACAACAACCGATAAACAGGTTATGATAGGGAAGCTCGGAGGTTCGGTTTTTTCCCTCAGGGGAGACGTGTTCACACTTTCCGGAAAAGCATCCTCTGAGATTTTTCTATGTATAACGCCTACTTCGGTTTCCGCGAGAGCCCATTCAACCTGAGCCCGGATCCTGAGTTTCTTTATAGGAGTCCACAGCACGAAGAGGCGTTGGCCAATCTGGTGTATGGCGTGCGCAGCCGCAAGGGCTTCATCGTTCTGACCGGAGAGGTAGGTACCGGCAAAACAACCATGCTGGAGTGCCTGCGTGATTTCCTCGATTCCCAGCAGTACGAGTTCGCGTTCATATTCAATTCTCGACTGACACCGGCTCAGTTTTTCGAAATGATTGCCTACGACCTGGATCTGAAGTGCGATCGCAAATCAAAGACGGAAGTCTTGTTCGCCCTAAACTCGCTTTTACTCGAGCAAGCGGAAAAAGGCCGTACCTGCGTGTTGATTGTCGATGAAGCGCACAATCTGGAATGGGATGTACTCGAGGAAATCCGGCTATTGGGCAACATGGAAAACCGGGTTGGGAAACTGTTACAGATTGTCTTGGCCGGTCAGCCGGAGCTCGACCGCAAGTTGGATGCACCGAACCTGCGCCAGTTGAAGCAACGCATAGTGCTCCGTTGCTCCGTGAACCCATTGACCGCCGAGCAGACTCTGGAGTACGTGAAAGAACGCATGGCTCGCGCCGGCTTGCCGGAACAGCAGATCTTTCCGGAGGAACTGCTGCTGGAATTGCATACGCGAACCCACGGCATTCCTCGATTGATCAACGCAGTCTGCGATAACCTCCTGGTCACCGCTTTTGCGATGGAGCAGAAGGTGGCAACCGTTCCGATGCTGGATGAAGTCTGCAAAGACTTGCGGCTGGAATGGCTTGGGTCGAGCCGCGAGCGCCGGGGCCGTTCACGGTTCGGAATCAGCGAGGAGCAGCTTTCCGAAACGTCGTACTCGATGCCAGGCGATTAATAGGGCCCGCCAATCCCCCCTCACGAGTTTTGTCTGCCTTTCCGCGAGCGAGGCGCTGCTATTGTACGCCACCTCACCTTGGCGGCAACTCTTGCGATCCGCAGGTACTTCTGGCGTGGCATTGGAGTAGACTGCAAGTGGAGCATTTGTGATGGACGGAAAGTTGCGGTCTCCTTTCCGTAACCACTCCGGCTGCGAACACGCCGCTAAAGACAGGACACCAAACCGTTCCAGGAGTTAATTCAACCATGTCTGCAAGTGAATTCGATCGTCGAGATTTTTTGAGGCGCGCCGGAAGTGTCGGCGCGGGAATCGCTCTGGCTGGGCAGGCGATTGCCAAGTCTGCCGCCAAGACCAGCACCACGCGCGTGCTAGGAGCCAATGACCGCATCAACGTCGGAGTCATCGGCGTGGGAGGCCGCGGTTCCTATGTCGCGAGCGCCTTTACCAAGTATGGCGACGCCAACAACAACGCTTGCCAGATTGTCGCGGTTTGCGATGTCTATGAAAAGCGCAAAGCCCTCCAGGCGAAGAAATACAACTGCCAAGGCTACCTGGACTACCGGGAGGTGCTGGCCCGCCCCGACATCGACGCGGTCGTTGTGGCGACGCCTGACCACTGGCATGCCAAGATCGCGCTCGAAGCCATGGACAAAGGCAAGGACGTCTATCTCGAAAAGCCGATGTGCCACACCACTAAAGAAGTGAAGCAACTGGTGGACACGGTTCGCGAGACCAAGCGCGTGCTGCAGGTTGGCTCTCAGACCACGTCGGCCGATCAGTGGTGGAAAGCGAAGAAGGCGATTGCCGACGGGATGATCGGTCGCATGATTATGAGCCAAGGCTCGTATCACCGGAACTCGATTGACGGCGAATGGAACTGGCCCATCGACGCCGCTGCGGGGCCGACTGGCAAAGGCGAGGATTACATCGATTGGAAGACGTGGCTTGGCCCGGCGCCGAACAGACCTTGGGACGCCGACCGCTATTTCCGTTTCCGCAAGTATTGGGATTATTCGGGTGGCATTGCCACCGATCTGTTCTTCCACGTCGTGGCGCCGCTGAACATTTGTTGGGACAAGCCACAGTATCCGACCAAGGTTGTTGCGTCCGGCGGCATTTATGGCGGGCCCGCCTTCCAGGAGAAGCGCGAAGTGCCGGACACCTTCCATATCCTGGCCGAGTACGCTGAAGAACATTCACTGGTATTGACTTCGTCCATGGCGAATTCAGAGCATATCCCGGGCACCATCCGTGGGCACGAAGGCACGGTGGTCATGGTGGAGCACGGGCAGTTCGAGCGCTACAGCGAGTTCATTACAGTCAAGCCCGAAAAAGTCAGGCTCGATCCCAACTCCGAAGTCAGCAAGTACGGCGTCTTCCCCGACTACAAGTTCGGCGCGGATCCCATCAAGATCCCGGTGGAAAAGTCCGACATGATGGCACTCCACGTTGGCAACTTCCTGGGCTGCATGCGTACCCGAGAGAAACCACACTTGGACGTAGAGACAGCCGGCCACGCGCAGATTCTGATCAATCTGGCGGTTGAGTCGTACCGCGAAGGCAAAGTGAAATACTGGGACGAAAAGGCCTGGAAATCTGTGGACAAGCCGGTGAAAGCGTAGGAGTTCACTCTCGAGCATGTCTAGCTCAGCCCGAGTGGCCTTTTGCAAGGCTGGCGCAAAACCATCGCGCGTTAAGTAATCGCTGCCAGCACCTCTTCGCGGTTCGAACTCATCCGCCCGCGAAGTGGCGGATGGCGATGAACTTGCCCTCCTTAAAACCCGATACACCCGAAGTTGATTACATCGCCACTTACGGTTGTGCCCGATAAACGGGCGCTTGTTCCGCCCGAATAAGTCTGCTTAATAACATCGGCCGGCGTGGTCTGATCGTTGGCCCAACAGCTCCAGCCGTGGGTCGCGGAGGGCAGCGTAAGCGTCACCGTGCACGTCCCGGTGGTTCCCGAGATGTAGCTGCCAACCGTGGAACCTCCCGTCAAGCCGCTGATGCTGCAACCGGTAGCCGTGAACGTCGTCCCGTTACTGACATACTTACTGGCCCACATGCCGCCCGAAGCCGAAAGGTAATTGACATCAAGAGCCGATATTCCATAGGCCGGATTGCTCTTGGTCAGATTGAGATTGGCATATGCGAGCGGCACGGCCTCGTTGTAGCAACTCAAGCCGGTGGCGGTTGTCGCACCCCAGGCATAGTTAATGATCCCCGGGCAGGAAGCCACGCCATGAATAGCGTAACCGTTCGTCCACGAGCCGCCCGTCTGGATCGTCGTGCCGCTGTCCAGAACGGCGAGGCCCAGCGGGGCGCCATCGTAATGGAGCGCCTCCGTGGTAGTGCCTGAATACGCGAGAAAACTATCTGACTTGAACGTAGGGTTCCCGGCCTTTACCCAAATCCCCCATTTTGTGAAATCCTCGATGTTGCATCCGATGATGTTAGCGAAAGAGTACATGGTCGAGGAGTCTCCATCTGTTGTGCTTTGTCCAAAGATACCCCATATCGCGTTCGCTCCAGAAATTCCGTCAATTCCATTATCGTTCAGCAATGTGGTCGTTCCGCTGTACACCACATAAGCAGCTTTGTTAGCTCCCACTTGATGTACATAGCTGTTGGAAATGATGCTGCTGTTATTTCCCTGAATCTCGATGCCGTTGTCAGATGTACTTTTGCACTGAATCCGGTCGATGGTGGTTTGGAATGCAACCGGCATGTAAATGCACCGTCCGCCCACGTTTTGTATCGTGACATTTTGGATCTGCACGTTGAACACGGTCGAAGTTGCGTGGACATAGATGCCGTGATTCGCGGCACCACCGTTTCCGTCGATGCCCAAATCTCTGATGGCGACGGTATGCATAGTGTTTGTGGTATTGATTTCGATTACATTGCCGCCGCTCCGACTTACGAGAGTCGATGACTCCGGCCCTGAGCCTTGGAACGTAACGCCATAGGTGTTGATGCATGTAGTTGTGTCGGTAAGATACCGGCCTGGAGGGAAGAACAGAACGGCTTGAGATGCGATTGCATCCGAGCAAGCGTTAGCGATGGCTGACGTGTCGTCTGTTATCCCGTCGCCCTTTGCGTTGTAAGGAGGTTGCTTGACGCTGAGCGTCAGGGTCGATTGAACCCCGCTGCCAGCACTCGATAGTAGATTACTCGTCGCGGATGGAGGAAGTTGCACTGAGCCTGCATAGTTGGCAGTCGCGGATGACGCACCGTTGCTGAAAGATGCTCTCAAGTCTGTAACTGCGCCCCACGTTCCGCCTGCCGCCGGGATGGTGGCGATTTGAAATGCCGTTGCGGGAAAAGCAACGATCCCGCTCACAGCCGTGCATCCGGCGGTGCAACTAATCGAAATTCCGTTGTACCCAACCGTCAACACGCCGTTCTGATCAACGTAGACGTAGGCCGTACCGGTACCTCCACCAAGTGAAGCGATTGCCTGATTGGTAAATGCGTAAACGGTTGCCCCCATCCTCACGTTGCATGGTGTTGAGCTAGAACAACTAGCGCCGATGGCTAGAGAGGTGCCATTCACGGTTGTTGCGAGGACATTCGCTGATCCCGATCCGCCCGAGCTTCCCTGAAGCACCCAAACGTTGCCCGATAAGCAAAAATACAGGTTCGAGCCTGCCGGCGCACTGTTGAGAAAGTACCCTTCTCCTGTCATGCACGTTGAGGGCAGAGCGTTGCCCATTCGCACGGGCTTCGTATATGTCGACCCGGTGAAATCGATACCGCGCGCTTGGTGTTGTAAATCCAACTTCGTTTGCGAAAAAACCGGCAAAACGCCTGCCACCGATGAGGCAAGGCAAACGATTAAGCGAAGAACAGAGCTCCTAACCATGAGCAGAAATCTCCTGACGGCCTCGCACTCGAGGCCCGACTCTACAATATCGGCGCCTCGACTCACGGTGTCACGGTTTGACCTGTCCTGGCCTAGCTCACTCTCCCAAGTTACTCAAAGTAAATCGTTTCCCTCGTGTTGGAAAAATCTTTGACTCTTGTGACCGCATTTCCGGGCTTCCGCCGAAGCCTGCATTGGCTTTGGCCCGCAACTTGGCATGGAGAGGTGGCGACCATGTCTCAATCTCCTCGCTGATGTAGCATACTGGCTGGGCGTTAGCCGGGTCTGGGCCGGCTATCGGCTCAAGGAAAGTGAGGCTATGGCGTCCAACGACATCTACGCCGGAGTCGATATCGGCGGCACCAAAGTAGCGGTCGCCCTAGGCACCGCTGCTGGGCACCTGGTGGCCTCTGGCAGCGTCGCGATTGCCACGGAGGGCGAACCAATGGACCCGTCCGACGGCAGCCCCACCCGCGTCCTGGAACGAACTGCGCGGCTCATTGAATCACTCGCTGATCAATGCGGCGCGAAGCCGGCTGCCATCGGCGTAGGACTTCCCGGCTTGGTGAACGTCAGCACCGGAACGGCGGAGTTCCTGCCCAACCTTCCCGAGAAGTGGAAAGGCATCCAAGTCGCGAAGATCCTTGGTGAGCGAACCGGCAAGAATGTCTACATCCTGAATGACGCCCGGCTGGCGACCCTCGGCGAGTTTACGTTTGGCGCGGGAAGGACGACTGCCAATATGCTCCTGGTCACGGTGGGCACTGGCATTGGCGGAGGACTGATCCTCGATGGGCGCTTACGCTTGGGCCTACATGGCGGTGCTGGCGAAGTCGGACATCAGACGATTATTCCCGACGGGCTCGCCTGTGCCTGTGGCAGTCGCGGCTGCCTCGAAACGCTGGCCAGCGGTCCGGCCTTGGCGGCTGAAGGCACTGCGCTGCTCCAACAGGATCTGGCGCCGCGCCTTCGCGAACTCGCCGCAGACAGTGCGGTGACGCCCAAGCTCATGGTCGCGGCAGCAGCCGCAGGCGATACTTTGGTGGCCGCTGCGATCGACCGAGCCGCCCGCTACCTCGGAATCGGCATTGCCAACGCCGTTACCATAACAGCGGTGGAGCTGGTCGTAATTACGGGCGGCATGTCGGCGCTTGGCGAATTGCTCCTTAAGCCGGTTCGTGACGTGATCCGCGACCGCGTCCGGATGTTCCCTGGCGAGGAAGTGCGGGTCTCGTGCTCCGTGCTTGGCGACCAGGCCGGCGTGTTCGGAGGCATCGCGCTGGCAGCCCAGCGCGGTTTGCCGCAAAATGAACAATCCCCGACTCGCGGCGCAACCGCGCCGGCACCGTCTGGTAATCCTTAGGTGAACGATCAAAATTGAATGAAGGATGAAATGCGATGAACTCCCCTTACACCCTGGACG
>JBAUOG010000176.1:0-7042 GCA_049579625.1 Bryobacteraceae bacterium | reverse complement strand
CGCCAACGTCGTGTAACGGTCCATGGTTCTGAGATGTTCCGAGAGCGAACTGCACGTGAAGTGCAAAATGTTCGACTCAAGATGCCCGACCTTTCCGTCGACGACCACCGATTCGTGAACGAACTCGCCCACCCATCGTGCACGCCGCCGATCAAAGAGACGGATCTTCCGATCGGGATGCCAGCCGCTGTGCAGAATCCACTTACCAAGGTATTGCGCCAAACGCGGCATCGTGTAGCCATCGAATTGCGGACCGGCTTTCTTGATTTGCCAGATCTCGGCTTCCAGCGCCTCACTCAGGCTCTCGTCGGCATCCAGAGACAGGATCCAATCATTGCTGGCAAGATCAACGGCGATGTTCTTCTGAGCCGCGTAGCCGTGCCACGACGATTCCACCACACGCGCTCCGTGCTTGCGTGCCACCTCCACGGTCCGATCCGTTGAACCGCTGTCCAGCACTAGAATCTCGTCCGCGCAGCGCAGGCTTTCAATCACTCGGGCTATGTTGCGTTCTTCGTTGTACGTGATAATCGTCGCGGAGATGCGAATGCCCATGCGTCAGTTCCGGCTACCAGCGCACAGGCACCAGTGAGAACGAGAGGAAGAAGATCACGAGTGCCGCGATGCCCAGCTTCACCCGCCCGGGGTCGAGGGGAGTCTGGTCATAGATCAATGGATGACGTGTGCCGAGGAAGAAGAGGACCACGGCCCAGAGGATCCAGGGTTTGTAGAACAGTAAACCCAGAGGAAGCAATAGGGCCGCAAAAACCCTCGACAGCGTACGGTGAACTTTGCTGAAGAATGCATAGAGAATATGGCCGCCATCCAGTTGGCCGATCGGGAGAAGATTGATGGCCGTGGCTAGCAACCCGGCCCACGCAGCTCGCGCAATCGGGTGCAATGAAATGTCGTCGGCACTGACGCCTGGAAACCGAGCCATCTCGGCAAGCCTGAGTATCAGCGGAGTGCCAAAGCTGAAATCTCCTCTAACCGCAACTCCGGGCACCACGCGAGAGAGCGCGACACCAACCACGAGGAATGGAAGCAACGCAACGAAACCGGCGATTGGCCCGGAGACGCCGATATCGAAAAGACTCTTGCGAGTGTAGATCGGCGAACGAATTCGAATGAAGGCGCCCAAGGTGCCGAGCAGAGTCGGCGAAGGCATGAAATAGGGCAGGCTCGCCTTGACGCCCCATTTCATGCAGGCCACATAGTGACCGAATTCGTGCGCAAGCAGAATCAGGATCAACGGAAGGGAAAACGAGAGCCCTGCCAGCAGGCTGGGATCACCGTGCGCCAGCCGCATATATCCATCCCACATTAGATCGACGTTGAACGGCTGGCTATGTATAAACCCTTCGGTAATCGCGGAGCCGAATACGGTGGTGGTGGCAATCGTGATGAGCAGAAGAAAAAGATGCAACCACCAGCGGCTCGGCCACCGGGAGGTGGAAGCCTCTTCATAAGGCTGAAACGCGAAAGGCCGAACCCAATTACTTTGCTCAGACAACTGGCTTACTGCAGTGTCTGCAGCTCCTTGCCGGGTTTGAATCGAACGGCCTTCCCCGGCGGGATCGCCACTTCGGCGCCTGTGCGTGGGTTTCGCCCAATTCCGGTCTTGCGAGGGCGGACGTTGAAGATGCCGAAACCGCGCAATTCAATCCGATCTCCCTCAGAGAGCGCCCGCTTCATTGTTTCGAAGACAGTTTCGACAGCCATCTCCGCTTTCGTCTTGGTAATGCCGGTGCGATTGACCACCTCGTTGATGATGTCGAGTTTAATCAAGCAGCCTCCAGGGGAATACGGTACAAGGTTCCGGCGCCGTTCGCGCCGTCGAGAGCAATCTCAATGATAAGAAGCAAGTTAGCTGCTTGTCAACCGTGCTGTCGAGAAAGGTACCAGATGAACTGCCCCAGTGGCTCTCCCGATGCCTTTCCTGAGTGCGGGCGCGCGCCCTGGAAGCTGCCCGGCAACGTCGTAATAAACACACGATAGACATCCTCCGGTAAAGTTTCGCCCCCGAAGGCTGGAGAAACTACCAAGCAGCTTACGGCGCACCCGGGAAGAGTCCTTAAGAATCATAGTCTTACAAACTGGCCTGATGGTTGCTCTGAAATTTGTACACAAGAGGTGGGTCAATGCCAGCGTCAGAACTCGCTCGGTCGCTTCGCATCCTGGTGGTGGACGATAGCCCGAGCGATGTGCGCCTTATACGCGAAGCGTTGAAAGAGACCTCCGTGAACGTCACCCTCATCACTGCCCGGGATGGCGTTGAGGCAACCGACTACCTTCAAAAAGCCCTGTTAGGCCACTTTCTCCGTCCCGATCTCATCATTCTCGATCTGAACCTTCCGCGAAAAAGCGGGCGGGAGGTACTTGCCGAGATCAAGACGGACGTCCGGCTTAAGCAGATTCCCGTGATCGTGATGACGAGTTCGAACGCCAGCGAAGACGTAACCTACGCTTACAACCTGAACGCAAATAGCTACATTACAAAACCATCGGATCTTGCTGAGTATCTGACAGTTGTTCGCGCACTTCAGGTCTTTTGGTTCCACGCCGTTAAGTTACCGCCGGACGAACTCACCGCCTTGCCGATTCCCGAAACTGGTGTTCGAACCGCGATTCTGCAATAGGCAGGCAAGCCTTTAAACTGCAGCACAGAACGCTTGCGTACAAACCGCCACCGGGGGAGCGCGGGGCCAATCCGACCCGAGCCCATAGCGCACAGTCAGATGTTACCCCTCCGCTAGGGCTTGCTGCGCGGCAGCCATGGCGGCCTCGTAGTTGGGGTGGTCTCCCACTTCCTTCACATATTCCACGTAGCGAATTTTGTTGTTCTTGTCGACAACGAAGATAGCGCGGCTCTCAATGCGCAGTTCCTTAATGAGCGTGCCGTAATGCTCGCCGAATGAACCGGTCCGGTGATCCGACAGCATCTTTACGTGGTCAATACCAAACGTGCCGCACCAACGCTTCTGAGCGAAGGGTAGATCCATGCTGACGCTCAGGATGGAAAGGTCCGGGAGCTTCGCCGCAGTATCTTCGAAGCGCTTGGTTTGGGCATCGCAAACGGGCGTGTCCAGAGAAGGGACCACACTGAAGATGCGAACCTTATTGCCGGTCTTTTCCAAAGTAACGGACTGCAAACTCGAGTCGACGGCTTCGAAATCCGGAGCGGTGTCGCCCACCTTCAATTCAGGCCCTACCAGGGTCATGGGGTTACCACGCAGGGTGGTTGCGCCGGCTCTCTCAGTTGTAGTTGTCATGGGCCTCAGTGTATCAAGGGTTCCTGGCAGAAGGGTGTTAGATGCACGTGAAAAAAGAACCCCGGCACAGTCCGGCGCGTGCCACCAGCCAGTCTCGCCTTTTTCAGCGCCGTTTTACGCCAGCACCTCGGGCAAATCGCAGGCGTAATTGCGGCAGCGATACAGCGTGAGTTCACCTTGCCGCGGCAGGCCCGCGAGAAATGGGAGTGCAGGCTTGAGGCGCTCGGCCGCGGCATCGGAGAGCGCTAAGACAATACCGAAAGGCTTGAACTCCTGGCGATACCGAAGCACGGCCTGTTCGATGGCCGGTGTGCTGACTCCATAGCGCAGGACGGTCTGTTCGGGGGCCGAGAGATGCCGTCCGACGGCCGCCAGCAGATAGGGAGCGGTCGTCGGCTGTTGGCTGATCTTCTTTGCCAGGCATGCAAAGACTTTGGTGGCGCGACGCGAGTATTCATCGTCTCCCGTAATCTTTGCCAGCCGCAGTAGAGCGTCGGCCGCCGCTGCATTGCCTGAAGGCTCACCGCCATCGTATTCGTCTTTGATCCGAAGTACGATGGCTGGGTCCTCTGCCGCAGTGCTGAAGAAGCCGCCGTACACTGCATCTTCAAACTGGCTCAGGCCACGTTTCGCGATGTCGACGGCACGCTCCAGGTACTCAGGGATGGCATCCACCTCAAATAGATCAAGCAATGTGTGCAGGTAGAGACTGTAATCGTCCAGAAAGGCCGGGATATCGGCGTCACCGTCACGAAAGCGCCGCAGCAGCTGTCCCGTTTCAGCCAAGAGCAGCCGAGAGGCGATGAAGGACTCCGCGCGCTTGGCGGCCTTCAAATACCGCGCTTCACCCAGCACGGCGTAGCCCTTCGCGAAGGCCGAGATCATGAGGCTGTTCCAGGCGACCAGGATCTTGTCGTCTAAGTGCGGGCGGGGCCGCTGGCAGCGCGCCTCAAAGAGAACCTGGCTAGACTGCCGCAGTGATTCGCGAACTTCCGCCTCGGGCAAGCCGTACTCCTTTGCGGTGCTCTCGCAAGTGAAGGCCTCCGAGAGGATGTTCTTTCCGCCGAATTCGCCATGGGTATCCTCCATGACGTTGCCTTCGGGCTGCACGCCATAGCGATGAGAAAACAACGCGGCGGAGCGCCGGTCCAGTCGCTGTTCAATCTCCTGCGCAGACCAGACATAGAAAGCGCCCTCGACTTTGTGACCTTCCTTGCCGGGCTCCAAGCTGTCCGCATCCTCCGCGGAGTAAAACCCGCCCCCGGCATCTGTCATATCGCGGAGCACGTATTCAAATAGCCGGCGAGCAGTGTCGGCCAGCTTCGGCTGCCGTGTCACTTGGTAGGCTTCCAGATACGACAGGGCAAGCTGGCCCTGATCGTAGAGCATCTTCTCGAAGTGCGGCACAAACCAGCGCTGGTCCACCGAGTAGCGGTGGAAGCCTCCGCCGAGATGATCGTGCATTCCCCCGCGCGCCATGGCCGCCAAGGTCTCCGTGACCATTTCAAGCGCTTCCGTGTTGCCGGTGAGCGCGTGGTACCGAAGCAGGAAGCCCAGGGTCACGGGTCGAGGAAACTTGGGCGCTCCGCCGAATCCGCCCCAGCGAGTGTCAAACGACCGCCGAAACTGTTGAAAGGCGAGGTCCAGTGTTCCCTGCCCGAGAGACTCACCCTCTGCTCCGCTTTCGCCCGCCGCCCGCCGCAACTGCTCGAGAATGTCGATGCTGGAGGATTCAATCCTTTCCCGATTCTGATTCCACGCTCCGGCAATCTGCTGCAGAACGGAGGCGAATCCAGGCCGCCCATAGCGCGAATCAGGGGGGAAATAGGTGCCACCGAAAAACGGCCTCAATCCCGGCGTAAGCCAGACCGACATCGGCCAACCGCCGCTGCCGGAAAAGGCCTGCACGAAATACATGTAGACCCGGTCCACGTCCGGACGTTCCTCGCGGTCCACCTTGATCGGAATGAAGTCCCGGTTTATAAGCTCTGCGATCGCCTCGCTCTCGAAGGACTCCCGCTCCATCACGTGGCACCAATGGCAGGTAGAGTATCCGACCGAGAGGAAAATCGGCTTATCCTGCTTCCGGGCCTGCTCAAACGCGGCTTCTCCCCAGGGCAGCCAATTGACTGGATTATGAGCGTGCTGTAGGAGGTAGGGGCTCTTCTCGCGTATCAGAGCGTTGGTGTGCATGACGGTTGCCGAAGCTCCAGTCTAGCGGAGGGTTTTCGGCGCCCGTTAGTACTGAAGCCCGGACCCTAAACTAATGTACCGACAGGGTGATGGACGCGGCACTGGCAGAATGATACCTTTGTCGATAACTATGGCTTATGGCCAAGTCGGGCCGTCCGAGCAAGATAGCGATCTGGAGCGCCTTCGTACGATATTGGCGAGCCAGCGTGCTGAAATCGAACGGCTGAATCGCAGGCTGGCTGACCATCGACAGGTCTTCGTCGGCAACCCCATGCCGGCCATCGTCTACGAGACGGCTTCACTGCGTATTCTCGACGCCAACGACAGCGCATTAGCCCTCTACGGCTACGCACACGAGCAGATGTGTTCGATGGGCCTGTTGGACTTGTTTGCCCCAGACGAACGGCGGCAGAGCGCCGAACTGATCCTGGAACTGCGGCGGCCCATCAACACCATTGGACCTTTCGTCCAGCGAAGCGCCCGGGGACAGGACTTGGTCGTGAGCATGATTTCATTTGCTTACAACTACGAGGGCGTGGATACGCGCATCGTCATGATTCAGGACGAGACCGTGCGCCAGTTAGCGGAAGAAGCGCTGAAGGCCAGCGAGGAACGCTTCCGCGAGCTGTTCGAAAACGCCAACGATGTCATTTTCCTTCACGACCTCAAGGGTAAACTCCTCGCCATTAACCGGGCCGCCGAATACCTGACCGGCTATGCGCGGGCCGAGGTGCTCGGCCACAGTTTCGAACAACTGGTAGCACCCGAGGCGCGTCACCAGACGCACGATAGCATCCGCGCGCATCTCGGCGGGAGCCCGACTCAACATTTTGAACTTCCTATCGTTTCCAAGTATGGGAACCGCCGATTCCTCGAAGTCAGCACGCGGATTCTGTACCGCCGCGGGCAGCCAGTTGCCGTACAGGGCATCGGCCGCGATATCACCGACCGCAAGCAAGCACAACAGCGGCTGGAGGAATCGGCCCGCGAGCTGCAGCGCAAGAATGAGGAGTTAAGCACAGCCCTGAAGCTTGCGCGCGAGGCGACACAGCTCAAGGAGCAGTTCCTCGCAAATACTTCGCATGAACTCCGGACGCCGATGAACGGCATCCTAGGCATGGTTCACTTGCTCCTGGGAACCGACTTGACCGAGGACCAGCGCGAGTATGCACAGTCCGTCAACCAGTGCGCGAATGATCTGTTGACCATCATCAACGACATTCTGGATGTATCCCAAATTGAATCGGGCCGCATGGCGATCGAAGAAGGTGGATACGACCTCGCCGAAAGCCTCCGCACCGTGATCAAGTTACTCAAGTTGCGCGCAACGGCGAAGGGTCTTTCTTTGACGTACGAGATTGACCCCCGGCTTCCACAGCAGATCGCCGGCGACAGTGTTCGAATCCGGCAGATCCTGACGAACCTGATCGCCAATGCTATTAAGTTCACTTCCGCGGGTAGCGTTCATGTGCGTCTGGCGGCCCTTCCCGGTGAAGAGCAGTTCCGCTGCGAAGTGGAAGACACCGGCATCGGCGTCTCCGATTCGGCACGCGACCGAATCTTCGACGCGTTCGTAC
>JBAUOG010000175.1:0-1868 GCA_049579625.1 Bryobacteraceae bacterium | reverse complement strand
GTTCTGGGCGGTGCCCGTCGTGTACTCGTTTTCCGTAATTCCTTCGATCTATGCCGAGGTCTATAAGCTGAACCCGCTGGCTGCGTTGATTCTCGCGATGCGGGATATTTTGTTGGAAGGGCATTCGCCACGCTGGGAACTTATCGTCAAACTAACAGTGGTGGCAGCATTTACGTTTGTCTTTGGATTGGCTGTGTTCCACAGGCTAAAGCGCCGGTTCTACGATCACCTGTAATTCATGAATATGATCGAGTTCGATAACGTCACAAAAATCTATCACCGCCATGGTGGCCGGATGTTGCTGCGCAACCGAGTTCAGCACATGTTCTCAGGCCAGCCAGCCGAGAGCTTCGCCGCGGTCAAGAACGTCTCCTTCAGGCTCCGGCCCGGCGAGAGTCTGGCGGTGGTGGGACCGAACGGAGCCGGCAAAAGCACCCTGTTGAGCCTGGTTGCGGGTCTCTGCAGTCCCGACGAAGGATCCATCTCGGTCCAAGGGCGCGTGGCTGCGCTTCTCGAACTCGGCTCAGGATTCCACCCGGATTTGACCGGCCGGGAGAATATTAGATTAAACGCCTCGCTTCTGGGGTTGACGCGACGGCGCACTGCCGAGATCTTCGATGAGATCGTCGAATTTTCAGGTATCGGAAAGGAGTTCATCGACGAGTCTATAAGAACTTACTCCACCGGGATGACGATGCGACTTGCGTTCTCAGTAGCCGTTAACACGTCTCCGGATTTGTTGTTAGTCGACGAAGTTCTGGCCGTGGGGGATGCTGCGTTCCAGGAAAAATGCTTCCGAAAGATTCGCCAGTTCCGTGCGTCCGGCAAGAGCCTGCTATGCGTATCACACGCCTCAGGAACGGTGCAGCAGTTGTGCGATCAGGCGATCTGGCTCGATCACGGTCAGGTTGTGATGAGCGGCGCCATTGCCGAGGTCATGGAAGAATACGCCCGGAGGCGTACATCCGGCGTCTGAAATTCATTTCCGCATTCAGGGACATACACCGTTGGATTCTTGTTGTTTCTGGCAGAATACTTTTCGCTGCACGCGCTTAAACTTTAACCTGCCTTCTCTTTGGCTGTCTGAATCGCATCCCATCCGAATGCCAACGTGGCTATAAGACCCGTTGCCGCGAGTTGCCTTGACGAGATTCTTGAACGAATCCTAAACAGAACAACTCCATAATCCGGCGTGTAACAATCTCTACTTACCGCTAGTTAAGACGTTGGGATTTCGTCGGCGGAGCCCTCGGCTTAGCCTTTGCTCGCGGTTTCTCCATTCTGAGCCACATCGGCGCCTTCCCCAGCGCGGTGAAATGAGCTAGCTGAAGGGTTTCCTGACCAGTCTCCCAGTAGTTCCAGAGAATATCGGCTCAATCCCGGCGCAAACGCTGCAAGGCTCGCGTATGGAATGCTTAGTTGCGACCCCAGAGTCTTAAGAAGTACGGAACGAGCGGTGCCCTCGTAATCGTGCCAATAAACATCGGAGGCTTCAGAACTCGGGTACACCGGAATATTGCAGTCGTCGAGAGCCAGGTTAATGCCGCCTCTTAGCAGGTATGAAGTGGCAAAAGCAGAGCATGTTTGGCTGGCGCCGATAGCGCTCATGTCCAGCACGGCATCCGCATACCGGACTGCGGAGACGGTGGTCAAAAGATAAAGGTCGAATAGAACTGGATAGAGCTTACTGAATTTCAATTCTACGTACGCTTGGTAAAAGCGGGATTCTTCCTCATAAGTGTCGGCGATATGAAAGGGGACATCGTGCCTACGCGCGATCTCTCCGATTATCTCGTTGTCTCGATTTTGGCCGACGACCATGCAGATTGCCACCAGGAAATATGAGGGACACCCAAAGGAGACAAAGG
>JBAUOG010000174.1:0-1568 GCA_049579625.1 Bryobacteraceae bacterium | reverse complement strand
GATGTCCTCTAACTGCTGCTCGCGCCGCGCTCGCCGGATGTCTTTCATCGCTTCGTGCAGCGCTTCGGGCAACTGAATATTGGCGTGAACCGTGCCCGGTAAATGCTGGCGCGGCGGGACTTTTGGTTTCTTGGCGCTCAAGGGACACTCCTCTCCCATTACCTTCGAGGGATGTTTTGAGATCGCCGGTCGGCCCCGCATCAGGTCCGAAGGCGACTTCACAGGAATACTAACCCTGCATAATTACGGTTGTCAAGGAAAAAGTTTTGGCAACTCTCTGAAACCAAAGAGGTTGCTACTACTGCGATATTCTTACGGTATTCTTACGGTGCCGCAGAAATATTGTGCGATATTTGAGAAGCGAGGCGGGAGCTAAGAGGTGCGGGCGATTCCGGCGAACGCGCTGGCTTGCGCGCCATCTGGAGCCGCGCCCCATTTCGCCGCCTGATAGAGCACCCCGATATAACCCGCAAAGGCGCCGTCGGGCCGTCTCCGGGGCTGCGCGTGGTCAATCACCCAAACATACGTCCCATTGCAGAACCGCAGGCGATACGCAAGGAGGAAGGGTTCGCGCTTGGGGAATTTCTCCAGGCATGTCCGCATACACCCCTCCCGATCTTCGGGGTGAATTATCTCGGGCCATCCTCGTCCCAGGAAGGCGGCGACGGGTCGGCCGGCAAACGTCGCCAGCATCGGGCTGACATGCAGGCATGAGACGTCCGCCCCGGCGATCCAGCAGAGAAGACCGGACTCGTCAACTGCCCGATAAAGCAAACTGTCGTTGTCAAAGTGGTTAAAGTCCACCAGCCGGTGGAACAGCGGCAGATAGGGCGGTACGACTGTGAGAGCAGGTTCGCCGCTCGAAGGGCGCGGGAGGCCGGTCTTCATATCGACCGAGGGGAGATATGCCTCCAACGCATCCTGGTGGATTCGGGAGCACGTCGACCGCGAATCCGTAAGCAGCCGGGCCTGATTGATGGCGTGGACCTGATCGTCGAGGTGCGGCGGCAGATGAATATTGACTTGCCGGTTTCGCGCGGCGGGGCGCGGATTCTGTTTCGCTTTTCTTCGCTTCACGAAGGGACTGAAAGATATATTACCGGCAAAGGATTGGATCAAAGCTAACGATTGTTGCGGTATCGCAGCAATATTGTGTCGGAACTCACGCGCGGGAAATGTATCCACGGGATTCTTCGCGTGGTGTCGATCTTGGTGCGCATGGTCAGATTTGTAACAGGAAACGGGGGAGAGGGCCGGTGCACAAAGAGGAACTGAGGATAGCGTTCGGCAAAACCGTCCGGGCGCTCCGCAAGGAGAAAGGTCTTGCCCAGGAAGCGCTGGCCCACATGGCCGGGGTCGACCGCGGTTACATGGGAGGGCTCGAACGGGGCGAGCATACGCCGACGCTCGACACCCTCTTTAAACTGCTGCCCCATCTGGGCGTTGACTTCGCCGGGTTCGCCGCAATCTTGCAGGCCAACCTGAAGCGCGGCAAGCGCAAGCCGGGCCGCTAAAGCAGTTTGTTGACGACGGCCTCGACCGACCCCTGAAGCGCGGCGTCCGTGATC
>JBAUOG010000173.1:0-3109 GCA_049579625.1 Bryobacteraceae bacterium | reverse complement strand
GTTCCACACTGCGGGGTTTCACCTGAGCGAACAAGACACCATCCACTTCCCGGCCGAGTGAAGCCGCATAAACCAGTAGCTGGGGCTCTTTTGGCCTATCGCCCTTGAGACTCCGGCCATCCTGCTTTCCACCCTTGTAATCGATCAGCAAGAGCTTTCCGGTTTCGAGCCGGTCGACCCGGTCCATGCGGAGACGAATGTTGACGCCGTTCAGATCGAAGGACCGCTCTTCCTCAATCTGAACAACACGAAAGGGTTGAGTTCTGCGCTTGTCCACCTCCAGCCATTCAAGAGTGACCGCCTTCAGCCGTAATCGTTCGGCCTCAGTTAACTCCCGGTGGAACTCGCTATCCGACGTTCTCCTGGACAGCGCGGTTGCAATGGCGGTGTCCACGATAGCCTCCAGCTCTTCAGGAGGGGTTTGCTTCAATCGATGCTGGGTCTCGAGTTGGATCCAAACCGCTTCGAACACCCGATGCAAGAAGCTGCCTCGTTCGCGCGGATCGAAGCCAAAGGTGCCGTCCTCCGGACCGCCAGCTTCCAGGCGGGCTTTGGCAAATGCCCGGAATGGGCAAGATGATTGGTCTTTGATCAGACTGGTGCCACCGCCCAAGTGCGTTGCCTTTGGGGCCGGGGCCTGTGTGTCGACGATCGAGGTAACGGAGTCGGTGATGAGGCGCGAGCTTTTGAACAACGGTGAATCCCAGCGGGGAAGTGAAGACTTATCGATGCTCCCGGCCAAGATGGGAAGGGGCGTGCCGGAGTAGCTTGCCACTACATCCGGCGCGGCACGCAGCAATGCCTTCTGGGCGAGCGCTTCCTGCATCCGCCGGCTGGAGACGGTGTCACCGGGCATGGCGAATTCCACTTGAAGAGACCTCGGAATGAACGGCGATGAATCGATCCGAAACTGCCAGTTATCGTGCGACAGCCCAGTGATCCAAAGGTGGTCGAACTGAATACCGGAGGCTTCACGCGGGTCGAGAATTTGGACAGGAGAACCTGCGTTCGCGGCTTGGGGCTGCTCTGCGGTCAGGAGGCGGCGTAATTGAGCGAGTGCGACTCCCCACGGTACCGGTCCCGAAACGAGACCAAGTTCGGCAAGCGTTCCAAGCGCTTTCTGCCAGTCGTCAAAGACCTGACGCTCCGATGACCGCAGTTCGGTGTCGCCCGGCCAACCCGCCAGCTTCAACAGCTCTGCGATAAAGCGGGCCCAGTGCGGGAACTCCGTGGAATCCGGCTTCGTGGCGAGAAACCGGCCTATTTTATAGCAGAGCTTGAGAGCCACCGGTGCGTTCTTAGCGGCTCGTTCAAGCTCACGAAGGCCCACTTCCAAGTCACGGTATCGACGCATTTCGAGATCCGCTGCAGCGCGGAGGTATATTTCCTCCTTCGCTCCGGCGATGAAAGGCGAGCGCAAGAAAGCACTGGCGTGACTGATAGGAATTCGATCCGCGGCCAGATCGAGCACCAGCAGCGCGGCAGCGATAACGGGATGGTCGCGGAGCGGATCGGCGTGGTCGAGGTGGATAAGCGACTGGGGTTCATCTGGTTGGTGAAGAACGGACAGTAAGTGAGAGGGAGAGAACACGTCATCAAAGACGCGGATCACCTGCTTACGGCGCTCCGCCAGTCCGGGAACGATGACGCCTAGCGACTGCGCTCCGTCCTCCGCCCATTGCCGGGCCCAGCGAGCGGCCTCTTCCCATTCCTGGTCGAATGAGTCACAAGATCTCACTTGAACAGCGGCGTGGGCCTCAAGCGGCTCGGCCACGCTCACTTTGCCGCCACCGACTTCAATGGCCTCGATCGCTCTGCGGATGGCGGGAAATGGCAGCTCGAATCCGACGAGCAGCAAACGCACACTATCGTGCCTGACGGCGCGCAGCCCGTCTGGGGACACGCGCCAAAGACCGGCCATCGTGATCCAATTCTCTGTTTCGCAGCGACGCCGAACTTCTGCCAGCCAGTTCGAGAACCGCTCAGCATCATGGTGGGTCTGCCAGCGCCCATCCTTAACGGGAACGCCATATTGTGCGAGCGAAAGGGACGCGCGGCGAGCGGCGCGTGCGGTAGCAGCCAGATCCAGAAGTCGTACCCCGTCGCGTTCGATCACCTGCTGCCAGAGGAGCAGTTCCTGGGCTGTTGAGAGCAGCGTCGGCGTCGTCGAGTCCCGGTACCGGCGCTCTCTCCACAGGTTGGTTAGCCAGGCGTGGGCACTCAGAACCGGGGGCCGATCCCATGAACCATGTTTCGAACGCAGTTGGTCGTCGATGAATTGCCTGGATACTGTCGCGACGAGTAGAGGGCTTGAGCAAACAACAGTCCAACCGGCCGACAACAGCTTGAGTGCATCGTCTGAAAGACACCGCATGGGAGGATAACGACTCTATTATGACTGGCGGCTATTTGAGATCACCCACTCGCAGCACGTCATCTAGTCTGGATAGGTGAAACCTCTTAAGACTTATCTCGCAGGCAAAGGACTGACTGAGTACATCCGCAAAGTCAGCGTGGACGAAGCTGACGTGCTGCGGCGACTTCGCGAAGAAACGGCGGCGCACCCGAAAGCGTTAATGCAGATTCCGCCCGAGCAGGGGCAGTTCTTCCGCGTCCTGGTCGGGATGCTTCAGGCAAAGAAGACGTTGGAGATTGGCGTGTTTACCGGATATAGCTCTCTGGTAACCGCGCTCGCGCTGCCTCCGGAAGGCCGGCTCGTTGCCTGTGACATCAGCGACGAGTTCACCACCGTGGCACGGCGCTACTGGCGCGAGGCGGGCGTGGAGCAAAAGATCGAGCTTCGCATTGGCCCGGCGGAGGACACGATGATGTCGCTGCTTGCCGAGGGCCACCGCGAATCATTCGACATGGCCTTTATTGACGCGGACAAGACCGGATACGACACCTATTACGAACTATCGCTTCAGCTTGTGCGTCCAGGAGGCGTCATTGTCCTCGACAATATGTTGCGCGAAGGAAACATCACGGACCCGTCTTCGACCGACCCAAACACTCTTGCGATTCGCGCTCTCAACCAAAAACTGGGACGGGATGCGCGTGTGGTTTCCGCGCTGCTCTCCATCGCCGACGGTGTCACGGTGGCTCGGAA
>JBAUOG010000172.1:0-2378 GCA_049579625.1 Bryobacteraceae bacterium | reverse complement strand
GCACGGTTCGTGGCTGAACCAGGTGGAACTGTTCTTCAGTGTGTTGGCGCGACGCTTCCTGAAGCGCGGCGACTTCGCCTCGGTGGAGGACTTCGCCGTCCGGTTACGGCACTGGCTGGAGGTCTACAACGACCGCCACGCCCACCCCTATCGGTGGACGTACACGGGTGAACCGTTGGTGCGGGCCACGCCGTTCAGCCAGACGCGCCGCCAACAGCAGCGCGGACGGGCAGGGTTTGGCACCCGGCACCCGCAGTTTGAGCGATTCCTCTATCCGCCGCGACCGTACAACCGAAAGGCGAGTTGACTGGCTGCGAATTTATGAAACGGTCATCTAGGCCTTAAGCAAGCGGAGTCGCCTGCCTTCGGCGGATGAAAAATCGGAAGAACTCGAAATCCCCCGGCCTTTCCGGTGTTGAATGAAGTATCTGCTTTCTCCAACACCCGTCGCCCGGAGGGATTTCGAGTGAAACCGAGCATACGACGAAAACTGGCCAACCGCAAGCGCCGCATCCAACGCCGACTGGACAAGACGGACCTGCGCGGTTGCTCCCAGCCCATGATGACGGCCCGCAATATTCAGTACGAGATCGCCGACCGAACCCGCGGCATCGCCAGCGGCGGCATCGGCCTCCTTCATGCCCTCGCCCGCCGACTCGGCCTCATCGACGCCCTGGACCGGCGCCTGGAGCTGCTGAAGTTGCACCTCCCCTACCATGAATCCGACCACGTGCTCGCCCTGGCCTATCTGCCGTTGTGCGGCGGCACGTGCCTGCAAGACCTGGAGCTGCTCCGCCACGACGAGGTCTTGCTGGACGCCCTGGGCGCGCGACGCCTCCCCGACCCCACCACGGCGGGAGACTTCTGCCGCCGCTTTTCTCCGGAAAGCATTGGCGCCCTCCTCGACGTCATCAACGACACGCGTCTGAAAGTCTGGGCGGAACAGCCCGCGGCCTTCTTCGAGCAAGCCCGCCTGGACATGGACGGCTTTCTGATCGAAACCACGGGCCAGTGCAAGCGGGGCATGGACATCGCCTACGATGGGACGTGGGGTTATCACGCCTGTGTGCTGACCCTGGCCAACACCGGCGAAGTCCTGAGCATCGTCAATCGGCCCGGCAATCGGCCGTCGCACGAGGGGGCGGCGACGCTGGTCGATCAGGCCACGGCGGTGTGCTTCCGCGGCGGCTTTCGCCGCGTCCTGCTGCGTGGGGACACGAAGTTTTCGCAGTCGGAGCACCTGGACCGTTGGGACGACGATCCGCGAGTTCGCTTCCTCTTCGGCTTCGAGGCGCTGCCCAACCTGAAAGCCATCGCCGAGGATTTGCCGGCCCGCGCCTGGCGTCCCTTGCGGCGGCCCGCCCGTTACGAGGTCAAGACCGCTCCTCGCCAGCGACCGGACAACGTCAAGGAAGCCGTGGTCGTGGCCCGTCAATTCGAGAACCAGCGTCTGCGCTCGGAGGAGGTGGCCGAATTCAACTATCGACCGACCGCATGCCGGAAGACGTACCGCATGGTCGTGGTGAAGAAGAATATTTCGGTGGAGAAAGGCGAAAAACTCCTGTTCGACCGGATCGTGTACTTCTTTTACATCACCAACGAGTGGGTGGACGAGGCGGCGGAGATCGTCTTCTGTGCCAACGATCGCTGCGATCAAGAAAACGTGCTGGCGCAACTGGGCGGCGGGGTTCGGGCGTTGCGTGCACCGGTGGACAATCTGGAAAGCAACTGGGCCTTCATGGTGATGACGGCCCTGGCCTGGAACCTGAAGGCTTGGTGGGCGTTGATGCTGCCGGAGCAGCCGGGACGGTATCAGGAAAAGCATCGGGCGGAAAAATGCTGGGTGCTCCGCCTGGAATTCAAGACGTTCGTGAACGCTTTTGTGCGTCTGCCGTGCCAGATCGTCCGTGGCGGCCGGCGGTTGATCTATCGCTTGCTGGGGTGGAATCCGCACCAGCCGATCTTCTTCCGCTTGGTGGACGTATTACAGTGCTGACGCTGCCATCCCTGAAGTCGGAGTCCGGACGCTCCGATCCCCACGGCGCCTTGAGCCCCCGGGCAAACCAGAAGGTGAACGATGAACACAGTGTATTGGGCAGAGGCCACGCTGCTCCCCGCGGAGCGGAACAGAGACGGTGCGCTGAAGCCGACCCAGCCTCCGAAGGCCAGCCAGCCTCGGAATCCTCGCTTGTTTAAGGACTAGTCCGCGAAGGCAGACAGAAGGAGGCGGAGACGGAGTACCGCCTGGCCATCCAGATCAAGGAAGATGATTGCAAGGCTCACAACAATCTCGGCGGCCTGCTGGCGATGCAGGGCAGGCCCGAGGAGGCGGAGAAGGAGTTCCGCCGCGCCATTCAGATCAAGGACGACTACTTCTC
>JBAUOG010000171.1:0-5869 GCA_049579625.1 Bryobacteraceae bacterium | reverse complement strand
GATTTCGGCGGCTGGGCCGTTACGGCGATAGAGGTTTCGCGATCGTTTTATGGTACCGGCGGGCCATGTGGTCGCCTTGCGAGAGACAGTCGAGTCCAGCCGCACGTTCGGATCCGAGCCAGATCGCTGAGGCACGAGGCTCGCACTGCAATAGCCAAACGAACGGCCTTGGCGAGGAATAGGCAAACTCGGAAAGAGCCGCCTCGAGGTCTCGGCCATCGGCATGGGCTGCATGGGAATGAGTTGGTCCTATGGGCCGCCAAAAGACAAACAGGAGATGATTACTCGATGAAGACCATCGGTTTTGGAATTCTTGCCGTTGTTGTGGCGCTCAGTGGAGTCTGGCAAACACGCTGCGCAGAGAAGAGTGGTCCAAACCCGGGCGCTGATACGGAGAGGTTGATCGGCGCGTGGCACCTGGCCTCCATCGCAGGACCGGACGGAAAACCCGTGACCGCGGGTCTGCCGATAGGCATGCTGATCTATACCCGCGATGGCCACATGTCGGTGCAACTCATGTACCCCAAGTCGGCAAGTGCGCAATCCAATGAGTACGTCCAGGATGGGTACGAGGCGTCTTTCGGGAGCTACGACGTGAACGAAGCAAATCACACCGTGACTCATCACGTGCAGGGATCGAATACTCGCGATCTTCTAGTCGGCAAGGACCTGCCGCGCGCCTATCAGTTCGGCACGGATGGGCACTTGATTATCAAGTCGACCCGGCCGGACGAACATTGGTCGGTTCGATGGGAGCATTACTGACCACGGCGAATCCCCTTTTAGTTCAAAAGACGCACGCCGCCTGCGCGAAACAGAAGGATGAAAAGGAGGACCCGACAATGACCACATGGTTGAAAAAGGAACTGCGCAGGATTGCTGAGGCCGATGACCTCCACATCTCACCGCTCCGTGGGGATGGATTGACGTATGGCACGCCGACGTGGATTTGGTCCGTCTCGGTCGACGACGCTCTTTTCGTGCGCGGACATAACGGCCGGAACTCTCGTTGGTACCAGGCTGCGGTGCGGCAGAAGGCTGGTCGGATCATCGCCGCCGGCATGACTAAGGAAGTCGCCTTCGAGTCGGTGGACGGACCAATCAACGACCGCATCGACGACGCCTACCGTGCGAAGTACCAGGAAAGCACGTACCTCAGCCCCATGATCGGCAAACGGGCGCGCTCCGCGACAGTCAAAATCATGCCGCGTGACGAGTAATACATGATTAGGGAGAGTAACCCCTATTCGGACACTGGCTTTTACCGCACCTGCGAGACCTGTCAGGAAGCGACGATGGCAGGTGGATCGGATGTTCTCTTTACTAAAAGGACGGTTACGTCGTCCTCGTTGAATTTCGGATCTATCAACGATTTAATCCTGGACATGCTCGTGCGCGAGCCATCAGCCAGAACATCACGCAGACGCTCTTCGGGATGATCTGCCGCAATCGAATCCGTCAACCCGTCGCTGAACAACAGAATGGCGTCGCCAGAAGCAATGGCCGCCGTACCAGTTTTGTACCTTGCGCCGACGAAGAGCCCCAACGGGATTCCCGTCGCGGTCAAGAGCTTGGTTGATCCGGAGCAGGACAGAATCGGCGCGTTGTGACCTGCATTTACGTAGGTCAGCTCTCCCGAATCACGATTGAGTACAACAAACAGCGCTGTCGCGAAACGCTCGGGCGCGGTGTAACGACTTAGATGTCCGTTAATTTGTGCGGCAAGCACGAGGGGATCCGGATTGTTGGCCGCTATGGTCCGGACCAGGGCTTGAATGTTTGCTGCCAGTAACGCTGCCGGCATTGCTTTTCCGGATACGTCCACAACAGCGAACAGTGTTTGGTTTCCGGGTAGTTCAACGACGTCGTAATAGTCGCCGCCCACTTCACGGTAGGGTTTGTAGAACGTCTCCAGTTCGTACCCGGGAAGCTCCACGGAACCTGTGGACTGCAATATCTGCTGGATCTGTCGCGCCGCAATGAGGTCCGATTCAAGCTGGGTTTTGCGCACGAACTCCGAAGTCAGCATCACATTGAGCATGCAATAGCCAAGCGTGTATAGAAGCCACACGCACGGGTAGAGAATTCGCTCGCCGGGCCAAATTAATGGCCAGATCAGCGATCGCGTCCACATCGCATAGAGGGCATACCCTTGCAAAAACACGGCCGCAAAAGCCAGAAAGCGCTTGGGTTTCGGCATCTCGCGAGTCCAGTCGTGGAAGGCAAACCGGAGCGTACGCCAAAGGGAACTGGGCAGTCTACCAGCCTCGGCCCATTGCCGGAAGGGCATGGCCGGATTGTAGCAAGAGCGGCCATGCCGGGTCGGGAAGGCGAGGACGTTAGAATGGCGAAATCGATGCGCCTTCAATTATTCGTCTCTTCGCTGCTGTTAACGACGTTGACCTTTTCGCCGGCTTACTCCCAGCGCACCAAGCCTGAAGAGGCTCAGACCGCGGACAAAGACAAAAAGAAGGACGAGGAGGGAATGAAATACCGTCTGATCGGGCCCTTTCGCGGCGGCCGGTCCCTCACGGCGGCAGGCATCCCGGGCGATCCCAACGTCTATTACTTCGGTTCAACAGGTGGCGGCATCTGGAAGACGACGGACGGAGCCATCACCTGGAAGCCCGTCTTCGATAAAGAAGGTAGTTCCTCCATTGGCAGCCTGGCCGTCGCGATTTCGGATCCCAATGTGATCTACGCGGGTACCGGCGAAGCCTGCGTCCGCGGGAACCTGTCCCAAGGCGATGGCGTTTACAAGTCCGTCGATGCCGGGAAGACCTGGAAGAACGTGGGTCTCAAGGATTCGCGCCTCATCGGCAAGCTGATCATTCACCCGGCAAATCCCGAAATCGTCTTCGTAGCCGCGTTGGGACATCCGTATGGACCGAATGCGGAGCGAGGCATCTTTCGCACCATTGGACGGCGCCAAGACCTGGAAGAAGGTGCTGTTTGTCGATGAGAACACGGGTGGCGTGGACGTCACGTTCGACCCCCACAATCCGCACATCCTGTTCGCGTCCATGTGGCAGGTGCGGCGCGAGCCCTGGACGCTGACCAGTGGTGGGCCGGGCAGCGGACTCTACCGTTCCACCGACGGCGGCGATACCTGGAAGAAGATCGAGGACGATGGATTGCCCGCAGGCCCCTACGGAAAGATTGGCGTCGCGGTAGCGGCCAATTCCACGCGCGTCTGGGCGCTGATCGAAGCCAAGGACGGCGGGCTCTATCGCTCGGACGACGGTGGCGACACCTGGCAACTGGTGAATCCCGATCATCGATTCACCCAGCGAGCCTGGTACTACATGCACATCGTGGCGGACCCGCGAGACCCCAACACGGTCTACATCTTGAACGTTGACTTCCATCGCTCGACGGACGGGGGCCACACCTTCAACAAGATTAAATTGCCGCATGGCGATAACCACGGCCTATGGATCGATCCGTTGAACACCAAGCGCATGATCCAATCAGACGATGGCGGCGCGACCGTGACCCTGGACGGCGGGGAGCACTGGACCCTTCAAAACAACCAGCCCACCGCGCAGTTCTATCACGTCATTGCCGACACGCGCTTCCCCTACTACCTCTACGGCGCGCAACAGGATAACACCTCCGTCGGCATCGCCAGCCGTGGCTCGGAAGGGAACATTGAACGCCAGGACTGGTATCCCGTGGGCGGCGGCGAAGCGGGCTACATTGCGCCCGATCCCCGCGATCCACTGATCATCTATGCCGGCGACTACCAGGGCAATATCACTCGCTTCGACAAACATACCGGTCAATTGCGCGAAATCACGGTACAGCCCGTAATGAGCGACGGTAAGGGCGCCGCGGGCCTGGAGCACCGTTTCCAATGGACGGCTCCGCTGTTAATCTCCCCGCACGATCCCGACACGCTCTATCACGCGGGCGAACGTATCTTCAAGACCACCGACGGCGGGACCCACTGGGTGGCCATCAGTCCCGACCTCACCCGCAACGACAAGACCAAGCAGCAACCCTCCGGCGGTCCGATCACAATTGATGACACCGGCACGGAATACTACGACACGGTATTCGCACTGGCCGAATCGCGCCTTGAGAACGGGCTGCTTTGGGCCGGAACCGATGACGGGTTGCTCCAGGTAACGCGCGATGGTGGCAAGAATTGGACCAACGTCACGCCTCCAGCAACCGGGCCGAACGGACTCCCGGAGTGGAGCAAGATCAGCCAGATCGATGCGTCGCCGCATGAGCCGGGAACGGCGTGGGTAGCGGTGGACCGGCACGCCAACGACGATCTGAAGCCCTATGTCTACGCTACGACCGATTACGGAAAGACCTGGAAAAAGCTCGGCGATGGCATTCCTGACGGATCGTTTGTGCGGGCCGTGCGCGAAGACCCGAAGCGCAAGGGCTTGCTGTTCGCCGGCACCGAGACGGGCGTCTTCGTATCCAAGGACAGCGGCGCCCATTGGACCTCACTGCAGCTCAATTTGCCGACCGTGCCGGTTCATGACTTGGTGATCAAAGACAACGATTTGCTGCTGGCGACGCATGGACGGTCGTTCTGGATACTCGATGACATCACGCCGCTGCGCGAAGCGAGCCCGGAATCGGAGAAGGCCGATCTCTGGCTCTATCCGCCGGCTGTAGCGCTGCGGGTGCACCAGCCGGAAGCCGAGCCATCGCCCACCGCGGGCGAGAATCCTCCGGCGGGCGCCATCATTTATGCCTACACAAAGAGCAAGCCGAAGGAGGCGAAACTCGAAATCCTGGATGGCTCGGGTAAGGTGATCCACACCTACTCTTCGAAGGTAGCCAAGGAGACCGATGAGCAGTTGGACCCGGAAGATGAGAAGCCGAAGAAGCAGCTGGAGCTGAAGCCGGGATTGAACCGTCTGGCATGGGACCTCCGCTATGAAGGCCCGCCGCACATCGAGAACTACTACCTGTACGAGTACCAGGGCGGCGCCAAAGGTCCTTTCGCGCTTCCCGGAAAGTACCAGGTTCGCCTCACCGCCGACGGCCGAACGCTCTCCGCGCCCCTCGAAATTCAGCTGGATCCAAGGCTGAAAGTGCCCCGTGAAGATCTGGAGAAGCAGTTCACTACCATGTTGCAGATTCGTGATCAACTGACGCGCGTCTACGGCTTGGCCGGTGAAATCATCGACCTGCGAGCCCAAATTGCTGACCTCAACAAGCGCGTGGACCCGCTGAAGTCGAAACCGCTGCTGGTGGACGTTCAGGCGCTTGATGAGAAGCTGGGTGCGCTTCAGGACAAGCTGATTAACCTTAATGTGCGCGCCAATGAAGACTCGCTGAAGTATGGGCTGGGTGCGGATGGCAGCCTCGCCATACTGGCAATGGACGTGGAGGGAGGCGCGGACACAATTCCAACCGAAGCGTCGATCCAACAGTTGGCGAAACTGAAGGCCGAAATGGATGGCTACGTGAATAGATGGGAGTCGATCGTCGCCAATGACCTGCCGAAGGTGCAACGGGCAGCCGAGCAACAGAACCTGCGGGTGCTGATTCTGAAGACGCCGTCGCAACCGTAGCCGCTCTGTAGAGTAATCGGTGGCCCCCGCCGATTTGCCCGGGCGTTCGGCGCTTTCTATTCTGTGGCCCAGCCACCGATGAGAAGCCGGGTTGTTGCACCCTTGAACCGCTGCTCACGCCTCCCGGCCTCATGTCGTGTGAGCGGTGCATGACGGACGAAATGCGCGTATATCGTGACTAATCCGAGTTGATCTTAGTTAGCGAAGGTCTTTCGATGCTTGGACTAGCGAAGACGCAGCTCAACGTCGAGCGCTTTCAGCGCGAGTGGCCGTCCCCGATTCTTCGTAGGTTGCTGCGGCGAATCGCTTCCGAATCCTTAATTAAG
>JBAUOG010000170.1:0-2047 GCA_049579625.1 Bryobacteraceae bacterium | reverse complement strand
GTGTCGGAACTGAACTTAACTTGCTGGGCCGACAACCCGGCCGTACCCACCAGCCCCGCGATCAGGAATCCAATTGCCGTTCTCACTTCGCACCTCCCGCGGGCATGGTGAAACGCGCGTCGTTTATGGGAACGTTGATCTCAATTTTGTCGACCGTGAATTTCACCCGGAACGGGCTGCCCTTCTGTCCTGACTCAAAAGCAAAAGGAAAGTAGATTCCGTTTACCTGATCGTAGTCGCCATAATAGGTTTCCGAGTAACGGACTGTTCCCCGGATGGTGCGCTCTGTTTCGACCTTCAGTTCGAGAAAGGAATCGGTGTCGATGTAGTAGTACCGGACGTCGCTGTTGCTCAGCGTCAACTTGATCTTGTAGCAGTCCGTTCCCTCCACGGAATCATGGCCGATGAGCTCGGCGCGATGGTCTTTGTTCTTGTAGTCCACCAGTTGGCCATCGATGTCGGCATCCGCGACGAGACCCTTCATGTCGTCGGCGGAAAGCAGGTCGGGATCTTTTCGACCTTCAAAGGGAGATACCTTCCAGCCCGTCTTGCCATCGTAGGCTTCTACCTGGGCCATGCCTTGAATGATGAATTCCTCGCGGACCTTATTGGGACGCTCGTTCTCCTGAACGTACGTGGCGCGAAAGTCGCCCTGGTTGATCTTCCCCGTCGCGCGCATGGTTTGGACGGCCTTTATTTTCTCCAGACCTCCGCGAGCCTGAATGTTCTTCGCAATAATCTGGTCGACGGACAGCGTGCTTTCCGCGGGGGGAGATTGACAATTGGCCGCACCGGACAGAAGCGCCGCGGCGCAGAAGATGGTCAAAAACGTACGTATCAAAGGAGACTCCTCGACTGCGGCGATTCTAGCACTCGGGCGCTGGCGAGAGGTTGGTTTGCCGCACTCACTCACCGCTCATTTCCGAGCCGCGCGCGTCAGCAAGCGGTGTGATCACACTTCTGAACGTGAGTACTGGTCGTCTGACCGGCCACCGGCTCGCTCGGCGCGCGCAACGTGGGTTGTATCGCTGGAGTGCGGTGTAGCTCCTCCCGCGCAAAGCTCAGCGCACCGGAGCACAACAAGCGGTTCCCCAGCAGCAAGGACAAGACCTTCACCTAAGGCGAGAGTGCCGCCGTGGTCAAGGTGCGAGCGCAGACCCAAAGTGGCCGGTGTCGAACAGCGCAGGTGTTCGCTTGTTTGTCTCGCTCGCTTTTTCTTACCCTTCGTAAGTGGTGGGCCGGAGTGCGCTGATTTCTCAAGGGGACAACCACCGCCGATAATGCGCCGCCCCTGGCGGACACGTGCGGACGGTCTGCTGGCCCGCGGTGGCGGCAGCGAGGATGAGCCTACTTCGGGCGAGACTTGTCGCCATGGTCGGTCAGGACGGCGAGTTGCGTGGCGGGCAGGCACTTCCGAAGTGGCATACGGGAACTTCGGGGACGGGGGTGTTCCCAAGGCGGTCACCAAGCGCAATCCGTAATTCACCGAACAGAATCAGTCGCTTGCACCGCTTTTCGCTCGGAAGACGAGTCACCCTGCCTCATCCTGAGAGCGGAGAGGGTGTCGGGGTCAGTCCACCATCCACCGGCTTTTCATCGGCGGGGGTGAGTGGAGGCCACTCATGAGTGGTCCGTTTTTAAAGGAGCCCTTCGCTTCGGTCATTGGATCTTCAGCTGGGGAGTTCGTTTCGCAAAAACCGGATTGGGGCCAAAGCTTGACCGCGCCTGTGCTGTGCGGTCGGGAGTCAGGGCTCTCTTACGATCGTAGCTAACCTGTCTGTATTCAGTATTTTGAGTTCGTCTGCACAAAGGAGGTGTTGGGCATCTGACTTCGTTTCGCAAAACAGCTTGGCTTAAGGCTGGAACGGCGGGGCTTCGTTTTTTCGGGTGCCTTCGCTTCGGTGGATCATTTGTGGGGAGTTCGTTTCGCAAATCGGATTTGGGCCAAAGCTTGACCGCGCCTGTGCCGTGCCGTCGGGTGTCAGACTCTCCTAGGATCGTAGCTAACCTGTCTGTATTCAGTATTTTGAGTTCGTCTGCACAAAGG
>JBAUOG010000169.1:0-24332 GCA_049579625.1 Bryobacteraceae bacterium | reverse complement strand
GCTCATCATCGGATGGGGCTTCAGCATCTTCTTGAAGCGGAGATAGCCCATGCGTCCACGAAATCTACTGGTGGCAGCGGTCGTTCTGGCTGCTCTCAGCGTCGGTGTGTGGTGGGCCAAGAAGCATCCGCAGACGCCGGAAACCAAGACCGGTGCGGATACCACCGTGAAGCTGGTCAATGTGCCAGACGACCAGCTCAGCCAACTGGAGATCAAGAAGAAAGACGGCGCCACGTTGCTGCTGTTAAAGCAAAACGGGAAGTGGACCATAGGGGGACCCGAGCCGTATGCCGCTGATCAGGACGCCACTTCTGGCCTCGCTGCGGCGCTAGCACCGCTGACTGCCGACAGCGTCCTCGAAGAAAAGCCGTCCAATCTGTCCGGCTTCGGTCTCGTAACGCCCACGCTCACCGTGACGGCGACTCGGAAAAACGGAAAGACCGAGACGATTCTTTTCGGAGACGATGTGCCGGCCGGCTCGCAGGTTTACGTCCAGCATGCGGGCGATGCGAAGGTCTATCTCGTGCCAACATCTGCCAAGAGTTCCTTCGAGAAGTCCACTAACGACCTGCGTGACAAGCGGCTCCTCACCTTCGATTCGGACAAGGTGACGCGGATCGAACTGGCGGCCCAGAAGGGGCAGGTCGAATTCGGCAAGAACAATCAGAATGAATGGCAGATACTGAAGCCGAAGCCCTACCGGGCCGACAGCTTCACGGTCGAAGAGCTGCTGCGTAAACTGCACGACGCCAAGATGGACCTCTCCGCCTCGGCCGACGATGCCAAGAAAGCAGATGCCGCATTTGCCTCCGGCCAGCCTGTCGCGACCGCGAAAATCACCGACGCAGCCACTACCCAAACCCTGGACGTTCGCAAGAATAAGGACGATTACTACGCCAAGAGCAGCGTCGTGAAGGGTGCCTTCAAAGTTAATGCTGATCTCGGCGCCGGCGTGGATAAGTCGCTCGACGCCTTCCGTAACAAGAAGGTGTTCGACTTTGGGTTTAGTGATCCCACGAAGCTCCAGATTCGAAATGGCTCCGCCGACACCAATTACCAGAAGACCGGTAGCGACTGGAAGTTGAATGGCAAATCAATGGATTCTGCCGGCGTCCAATCCGTCATCGACAAGTTACGTGATCTGTCGGCAGTTAAGTTCGTCGAGACGGGATTCACCACCGGGACACTCGAAATTGATGTCATCTCCAACGACGGAAAACGCGTCGAGAAGGTCTCCTTTGCCAAGGTTCCCGATGGCTATCTGGCCCGGCGCGAGAACGAACCGGCCCTTTATCAGCTGGATGCGAAAGCCGTAGACGATATCCTAAGAGGTATCGGAGAGATTAAGCCGGCGGCTAGCGTGAAAAAGTAGCGGCCGCTCAGCCGCTATGTCTGCCCTCAACACAGATTTGTATCAGCTCACGATGGCGGCGGGTTATTTCGCCGCCGGTAAGGTTGATGAGCTGGCTACCTTCGAGCTCTCGGTTCGGCGTCTTCCGGCGGCCCGCAATTTCCTCGTTGCAGCGGGGCTCCAGCAGGCCCTCGAATACCTTCTGACGCTCGAGTTTACTGCCGAAGACATCGACTACCTCCGCTCGCTCCCATCATTTAAGAACACGCCTCCGGAGTTCTTCGGCTTTCTGCGCGCCCTCCGTTTCACGGGCGGTGTTTACGCGCTACCCGAAGGAACCCCGGTCTTTCCTGGCGAGCCCGTGCTCATCGTGCGTGCTCCGCTGATTCAAGCGCAGTTGGTGGAAACCTATCTGCTCTCGACGATCGCTTTTCAAACCATCATCGCCTCCAAAGCCGCTCGCTGCGTGCTGGCGGCGGAGGGCAGAGCAGTGGTCGAGTTTGGTAGCCGCCGCGCTCATTCGGCCGGAGCCGGACCTCTTGCCGGACGCGCCGCTTACATCGCCGGCTGCGCGGGAACCAGTAACACCGAGGCCGGGCTTCGTTTCGGTATTCCGGTGTTTGGCACAGCCGCTCACTCGTGGGTTATGTCGTTCGCCTCTGAAAAAGAGGCTTACCTGCAGCTACAGCACTTGCTTGGCGAGTCCACCATCTATGTCATCGATACCTACGACACGCTCGAAGGCGCCCGCCTCGCTGCCAGTCTCGGCCGGCCGATTTGGGGCGTGCGGCTCGATAGCGGCGATCTGGAAATTCGATCGAAGGAGGTGCGGCGCATCCTCGCCCAGGCGGGCCTGCACGATGCGCGAATCGTGGCGACCAGCGACTTGAACGAGCGACGCATCGCCGCTCTGGTTCAATCCGGAGCGCCGATCGATTCCTTCGGCGTGGGAACGGAGCTTTCCACCTCCGCGGATGCGCCATCGCTCTCAGTGGTCTACAAGCTGGTGGAATTGCAGCGCGGCAAGTCTCCCATCTATACCGCGAAATACAGCGAGGACAAATCCACGCTACCGGGTGGAAAACAGGTTTACCGTTCCGCCGATCACGATCTGGTCGCTCTCCAAAGTGAATGCAACAGCGGGTTCCTGGGCGAACCGCTGCTACGCCCGGTCATTATTGACGGCACACTGCTGGAGCCGATGCCAACCGCCAAGGCGATTCGTGAATCCGCCGGCCCTCGCATCGCCGCTTTGCCGCCGGAGTTGCTCCAGCTCGATGAAGCGCCTGAGTATCCGGTACTGATTAGCCCCAACCTCAGGCAGTTGGCGGAAGCGCATCGAAGCGAACAGCTGGTTCGCCTGCTGTAGAAGAACGTGGCACAGGCTTTAGCCTGTGATGTTGGCTTTCGATTGAAAGTGAGGTTCTAAGTAGCGAGCGTGACGAAGTGAATACTTTCGGATCCGCGAGTCACAAACTCCAACACTGAACCGCGCGCGTCAGCAAGCGGACCTTTGTGCCGCTAAAGTATCGCCATGAAGACCGTCTTTCTCGACATTGACACACAAATCGATTTCCTGTTCCCGGCCGGCGCCCTCTACGTGCCCGGCGCCGAAGAGATCGTCCCAAACCTCGCTGCCTTGACACGGCACGCCTTGTCGCGCGGTCATCAAATCATCTCCACCGCCGACGCCCACTCCGAGAACGACCCCGAGTTCAAAACCTGGAAGCCACACTGCGTCGCGGGAACATTCGGCCAGCACAAGGCCGCCGCGACGCTGACCGAACGTCCCTTCCCGTTGGTCGTGTCAAGCAACGCCGGCGCCTTGGAGCCACTCACGACACAGTTGTCTCAGGCGAAGCAGATCATCGTTGAGAAGCAGATGCTCGATTGCTTTTCAAACCCCTCCCTGATGCCGCTGCTGAACGCCCTCCAAGCAGACCGGTTTGTCGTGTATGGTGTGGCGACGGAGTATTGCGTCCGCTGCGCGCTAGCCGGTTTAGTCGTCCTCGGCAAGCCCGTGTTCTTGGTTACTGATGCCATCCGCGGCATCAATCCCGAGGCATCCCGCCAAGTCATCACCGGCTTTGAAGCACGGGGCGTGACGCTCCGCAGCACAGCAGATGTATTTGCCGGGAACTGGCTGTAAAAAGCCCGTCGCATTTGCTCTGCCTCTTTGCCGGAACCTCGGCAACTGATAGCAAACATAACCTACCAGCACTGAACCGCGCGCGTCAGCAAGCGGACTGAAACCGAGCCGCGACCGTGATTGAGGGAACGTGCGCAAAGCTTCAGAAACTCGATAACGACGGAGCGAAACTCTCCGGGGTAATTTCACAGCAGTCGCGCGCGTCACCAAGCGGACTTTGGCGTTTTTCAGCAACGTCTGTTAGTTAGGGAACTGCGGTGTGCCGCTCGCCCGTTGGAACAATGGTAGATTGGTTTTGCGCAACAGGGTGCATCCGGTCCGCGGGAAGGACAGAAGTCCACCTTACATCACAATCCGTCACGAACTAACTTTCTGCCTGTAAACGCGGACATCAGGCGTCATCAATGAAAGGAAGTTCGTCATGCCCACGAAACACCTGCCCCCGAACGCAAACATCGACCATCTCAAGTATCAAGCGAAGGATCTGCTAAAGGCCCTGTCCTCTCAACATCCGCAAGTTGCCCAGCGGATCAGGGAATTCCATCCGAAGTTCAACAAGTCGGCTGACAATGTCATTTTCGGCGCGAACCTCAAGTTGAGCGATGCACAACTCGTAATTGCTCGTGAGCAGGGCTTTCCCAGCTGGGCGAGGCTGAGGAAACACATCGAGAAACCGGCTCCCGCCGACAATCTGAACATTCCTCATCACGAGCGAATCGAAGACCCCGCCTTCCGCCGAGCAGTCGACTTACTCGATGCAGGCGATGCAGAAGGGCTGGGTGCTTACCTGAGCCAGCATCCGGACATTGGCCACCGGCGCGTGGTTTTCGAAGGCGGGAACTACTTCCGGAATCCTTCGCTACTGGAATTCATTGCGGAAAATCCAATTCGCCACGGGACCTTGCCGGCCAACATTGTTTCGGTGGCGAAAGTCATCATAGAGGCCGGTGCGGGATCGGACCGATCCGTGCTTAACGAGACGCTCGGGCTGGTCTCTTCTGGCCGCGTTCCTCGCGAATGCGGCGTGCTGCTGCAATTGATCGATTTGCTCTGCGATTCCGGGGCAGACCCAAACAGTGCTATGCCGGCCGCACTCGTCCACGGCGAGTTCGATGCGGCAAACGAGTTGATTCGGCGTGGAGCGAACATCAATCTGCCAGTAGCGGCGGCGACAGGCCGAACTGAAGATGTCCGTAAGTCGTTGGCCGCTTCTACCGATGAGGAGCGCCACCACGCACTGGCACTCGCCGCTCAGTTCGGTCAAACCGAAATTGTGCGCTTGCTTCTCGATGCGGGCGAAGGCCCAAGTCGATACAACCCGATGGGGTGCCACTCGCATTCAACGCCGTTGCATCAAGCCGCCCTGTCCGGCCACATCGACGTCGTTCGGTTGCTGGTCGAACGCGGCGCAAAACTGGATTTGAAAGACACCCTCTTCCAAGGCACACCAGCCGGCTGGGCGAAACATGCTGGCAGGACCGAGGTTGCGGAATATCTTCGCCTGCGAGAAAACGGAAGTAGCCAAGCGAAGAAAGCCTAAGTTGGTTCCCCCTCAGCTGCGTGGGTGGGAACTTCGACCGCGCGATGGCACTCTAATCTATGTGCTCTGGAACGACATCCGCTATGCTCTGCGGCTGACGCGGCGCAGCCCGGGCTTCACGGCCGTAGCTGTCCTCTCCCTGGCACTGGGAATCGGTGCCAACACCGCGATTTACAGCCTGTTCTACACCATCATGCTGCGCCAACTGCCGGTTGCGCATCCTGAGCAGCTCGTAGAGTTTTTGCGAACCGCACCGGGCCAGCCTCGAAGCGGTGCCTACTGGGGCTGGGATACGTATGATTACTTCCGCGATCACAACCACGTTTTTTCTGCCCTGACCGGCATGTCGTTCGACAACCTAGCCAGCGTTCGCATCGATGGCTCCGATCCGCAGGATCTGATCCTGGAGAGCGTGCCTGGCAATTACTTCGCGGTGCTCGGGCTGAAGCCTGCGCTCGGCCGCTTGATTGCTCCCGAAGACGTTCCCGTGAGTGGCGACGGAGCCGTCGTGGTCGTGAGTTGGTCCTACTGGACCACGAGGTTGCATTCCGATCCGGCGGTGCTGGGCAAGCGCCTCTGGTACAACGATCAGCCGAAGACTATCATTGGCGTCGCGTCACAGACATACACCGGACCGCGCGTAGGGGTCCGTACCGATCTCTGGATGCCTGTTGCGAAGAGCGATCTCGCCATGCTCGCTCGGTTGAAGCCGGGCATCACACTCCGTCAGGCACAGGCCGAGGTGACCGTACTGTACCGGTCCTGGCTCGAGCAGAGAGCCTCCAGGAACAAGGATCGGAAGGAGCGTCAGACAAAGGTGGAACTGGAACCAGCGGGCAGTGGGCTGGCGCACGTTCGCGATCAGTATGGCAAGCCGCTGGTGCTCCTGCTTGCTGTGGTCGGCCTACTGCTGCTGTTGGCATGCATCAACATGGCGAGCATACTGCTGGCGCGATCCGCGGAACGGCGGCGGGAACTGGCTGTCCGTGTGGGCCTCGGCGCCGGCCGCAGCCGCCTCGTGACTCAGATGCTGACCGAATCAGTGCTCCTTTCCACGGCCGGTACGCTCGTGGGCATCCTGGTCGCGTATTTCGGAACCGGCGTGCTGGTGCGGATCATGGCCAGTGGCCGGGCGTTCGACCACATCGAGATCCAAGTCCAACCCGACTTGCACCTGCTGCTCTTCGCCGCTGGAATCGCGCTGCTCACCGGCTTGCTGTTCGGCCTGGCGCCCGCGTGGTACGCCTTTCGGGCCGAGGCGGCGTCCGCGTTACGTCAGACCGGAGGGAGCAGCGACACACAGTTTTGGCGATGGTTTGGAAAGGGACTAGTGACGACGCAAGTAGCTCTTTCGATCTTTCTGGTGACCGTCGCTGCCACCTTCTTGAGCCATCTGTCACGGTTGCGGAACCTCGACCTCGGTTTTCGCAGCGATCATGTACTTCTAGTAACTCTCGACCCCGCCCGAAGCGGGTATCAGGGCGCGCAACTAGCGGCACTGTATCAGCAGTTGCTGGCGCGGTTGGATACGATTCCGGGTGTTCGCTCGGCCTCCATCACCGCCTGCGCTCCGCTTCAAGGTTGTGGGTCCGGGAGCCGTTACCTGATCGCGGAAGGCCACGTGGAACCGCCTAAGGACCGACAGCGGACATCGATCACTTTTGTGGCCCCGCGGTATTTCGAAACACTCGGCATACCCCTCATCGCGGGACGCGATTTCACCTTCCGGGATGTCGGGCGCTCTCGCGTCGCGATCGTCAATCAGGTGATGGCACGCCACTATTTCCCCGGCGTCAATCCTATCGGGAGGCAGGTCGCAATCGACCGGGACCCGGCTAGCGGCGGGTGGTTTGGCACTGACCAGCCTTACGAAGTCGTGGGACTGGTCGGTGACGCCAAGGCCATTGAGCTTCGCGACGCACCGTACGCCACAATCTACTTCAATATGTTCCAGGAGAGCCAACTACAGCATCAGTTCCAACTACGTACCGCCGGAGATCCTGAATCGATAGCCGGGACGGTGCGTCGGATCGTGCGGGACGTCCTGAAAACCGTGCCTGTGACGCGAGTCACGACGCTCGGTGACCAAGTCGACTCGAACATTGTTCCCGAGCGTCTCATCGCGACCTTGTCAGAGTTCTTTGGCTGTCTGGGAGCCGTGCTCGCCGGCATCGGTCTCTACGGGTTGTTGGCCTACACCGTGGCGCGGCGAACTAACGAGATCGGCATTCGGATGGCGCTCGGTGCTACCGCGAGCGCCGTAAGCCGGCTCGTGCTGCGAGACGCCATGGGCATGGTATGTGCCGGACTTGTCGCCGGTGCCTCGATAGTGTTTTGGAGCAGGCCACTGGCAGCAAGTCTTGTCCAAGATCTGAAACTGGACAGCGCGGTGCCGCTGGCGTTCGGCGGCGCAGCCATCATCGCCGTCACTCTACTGGCCTCCTATGTGCCTGCACGGCGAGCGGCTCGTGTGGACCCGATGGTTGCCCTTCGGCACGAGTAGCAAGTTGCTCGCTGGATTCGCCATTTGCCCGCTGAACGACGGTTGGCCCAGGTCCTATCGGCCGCCTTGCCGACGACGTGGCACAGTGAACTCTGAATGTCTTCGCATCGCCGATCAGCTCCGCCGCGCCTTTACGGGCGAGCCCTGGCACGGATCTCCTCTTCGCGAACTGCTGACTGGCATTACGGCCAAGCAGGCATGCGAACGTCCACTGACTTCGGTACACAGCATTTAGGAACTGGTTCTGCACATTGAAGTCTACGTGCAAGCGGCTTATGGAGTTGTTGAGGGTGTTCCTATGCCACAGATCGCTGGCACGCCGTCCGACTGGCGACCCGTCTTAGACACCAGTACGGCAGCATGGAGCGCTGCGACCGATCGTCTTTTCCGAAGCGCCGATCATCTGGCGAAGGGCATTGAGGGGTTCACTGATGAGCGGCTCACGGACGCCGTTCCGGGACGCGAATATGACTTCTACTACTTGTTTCACGGCATCGTTCAGCACAGTCTGTACCACGGTGGCCAGATCGCCATGCTGAAGAAGGCCATCTTCAAAGACTAACGACGTTACTGAAAAGGTCGTCGCTCGCGCTCCCTCACTGTCGGGACCCCAGCCCACATTGCCAAAAATACTCCGGCACAGATCTCGGCAGGAGCGCCGGAGTGTACAACTCCTTGGCGCACGGACAAGCATTCGTGAGACACTATAGTAGATATGTTTGAAGGACTATTTCGACCCCAGCACCTCCTGGTGATTTTGGGCGTTGCGTTCTTTCTGTTTGGCGGCAAGAAGTTGCCTGAGCTCGGCAAAGGCCTCGGAGAGGGAATTAAGAATTTCCGGGACACCATGCGCCAGGTGACGAACGAAACCACCGAAGAGAAGAAAGAAACGGAAAAGTCCGCTTAATCGGACTTCAGCGTCTTTGTAACCCGGAGCTTGGCAAATAGCTATGTCGCGACTGACCAATCGGCGCGATGGGCAGCTATCCAGATCCTTGTCAAAGACGAATCAACAGCTGCATGGAGGCAATTCGAGCCATGCGGCCCTTAAGAATCAACTCGATCGGCGGCCCTAACTCCGGTTGGGGCCAGCAGGTTTTAGCGCCTGGCCGCCGGGAACCCGACGGCATTCGCCTCGAGGCTCTGTGTCAGGTGCTTTAGTTTAGTCCAGAAAACTGGATTCCGTTTATTCTGGTATTTTGCGGCAGTGGAACGGATCAAGAGGTAACTAAAAAACATGTACGGCAATAACTATCAGTCGTCGGTCTGGGACAAGCTGACCGGCACCACAGACTTAACGGGACAGCGCGCGGCCGTAATCAAGCAAACCTATCTTCTGTTTGGGCTCAGCGTCATCAGCGCACTGGTGGGTGGATATATTGGCGCGACGTCCGATACGCTCGCCCGCTTCTTCTCCGGGTGGCTGGGCTGGATCGTGGCAATGCTTCTTCTCACTGCCGTGCCCCGAGTGGCGATTGCCGTCCGTCATAATCCGGCTTTGGGTGTGACAGCGCTGGTGGCCGATGGCTTCGTGGCGGGCATCGCGATGTCGCCATTGCTATGGGTCGCGCGCACTATGGCGCCCGATTTGATCACGGTAGCGCTCTTCATCACGGCTTTTGTATTTGTTGGGATCACGCTGTACGTGATGTTCTCCGGCCGGACCTTCTCCGCGCCACGCGGCTTGATGATCGGACTGTTTTTCTCCATCATCGGGGCGGTTATTCTGAACAGCTTTCTCAATATCGGGATATTGGGAATGTTGATCAGCGTGGCGATTGGGGCGATGGGCGTCTTTACGCTGATCTACTCGACGAGTAACGTCCTGAGGACTCCGGATGCCGACAGCCCGATTCCGGGCGCGTTGATGCTGTTTGCGGGCGTCTTCAACGTCTTCGTAGCGACCCTGAATATTCTGCTGCGCGTGATGAACGGCGGCCGCCGCAGCTAAGAAGCTCGGAAAGGGCGAGGCTTCGCACCAGCGGTGCGACCGGCCCCGCCGTTAGTCTGATAGCTGGGAACTTTGCCCTTACCTTTCGGGTCTACTGATACGTGCGCCCTCCAAAAAAGTCTTCGACTTCCCTTGAGGGAGGAACCCAAACCCGTAGGGCCGGCCCTTGTCCTGGCGAGGGGGCAGAAAACTTCAAATCTGGTCCTCGCGCGGTATGACCATGACACAAGCCGCGAGCTGGATCCCCAGATTCACACACATCTGGTGGCAGACCAATCTGACCTATGACGGAACCGAAGGCAAATGGAAGGCCTTGCAAGCTTCTGAGATCTACGCGCAGCGTGAATACCTCAGCGAGGTCCACCGGAACGCTCTTGCGCGTGAAGTAACCAAGCTGGGTTATCAGATTGCGGATCCGCTTCGAACATGGCAAAGATAACGCGACCAAGCCGTATCCGAGTTCATGGACCGAAACGGGCGTCTTCCTTCGGACAACGAGGTCGCTCGGTTAGTGCGAGACACACGAGCCGACAAACTGAAAGAAATCAGTACAGCCAATGTGAAGGCCGCTCAGTTGGCTCGCCTGGAGAACGAAGAAGCACGAACGCTGAAGGAATTGCACCGAAAGGCCCTGGAGCGAGGCTCTGCGCAGGAGCAGGCACCGGCGGTGTCTTCCCTCTCCAACGCGTCTCGGTGGCAAAAGAGTATGAACTTCTGACAGAGGCCCTATGCAACGGACGCGGTCGCGTGGAATTGGCGGAGCTCAAACTGGCGCTGTCGGCCGACGCGGCAACTGGCTCGATTCTTACTGCGGGCGGTGAAGTGGCGACGAGGGAGAGCCTGGAACGCGAGCGGAAGATGGTGGCTACGATCAACGAAGGCATTGGCCAATATCAGCCGTTGGCCTGCTCGTTCGACTTCGTGGTCTCCGATCGTTTGCGGCCTGAACAGAAGACGGCCGTGCTGGCAGTTCTGGAGTCGTGCGACTTGGCGGTAAGTCTTCGCGGAGCGGCTGGGACCGGGAAGACAGCCACGCTCAACGAGCTTCATCGCGGTCTCCAAGAATCGCGGCGCGACGTGATGGCGGCGGCGCCGACGGCTAGATAGGCTCTACGGACCGCAGTGAATTAGGCCGAGCACACCCATAGATTAATTGTGCGCTTGAGGCCGATCTTCTCTAATTCTCGGGCCTCAACATCTGCCATCCTATTTGGAAGCAAGCAATGATTCTGCCGGATGGTGGGTTTTGTGTAGGCTTGGAGCTAATGTCAACTGCCAGGACCTTGGGTTGGACCTGTAAACTATTGTTTTATCAGACTTTATCTGGTGCGCCCGGCATGATTCGAACATGCGACCTTTTGGTTCGTAGATTAACGCAAGTGCGTATCTTATTGAGCTACTTAGGGCGGCAGAAGACGAAATGACCCGGAATTCACCGGGAAGATCCGGGTTTTGTGTAGGGAACTGTGTAGGTTGTCGTTGCCACGAGGAATACTTTTGATGGGATACACACATCTGTCGCCGCACTGGCCATTCGCCTACGTCCCGATGGCTAGAGCTTTTCCTATTCCCCTGCCTCCTCGACCTTCATGCGATTTCTACGTTCGTGAACGACTTCCCAGCCAGTCACAGGTCTTCCTGTTTGCTGCAGCTCTTTTCGAACGGGGTTATGGCGACATAACCCCCGAGGTCCACGCGGACGTGGCGGGGGTAGCGCAGGACAGGGGACCAGGAAGTCGAAGACTTTTTTGGAGGGCGCCCTTGAGGGAGGAACCAAAACCCACAGGGCCGGCCCTTGTCCTGGCGAGGGGCAGAGCCCCTTGGATGCCGCTGAAGCTCGCTAAACGTTTCCCCGTTTCAATAGACCGCCAAACTCATGCTCACGATTAAAGCCATGGCGGGAGGCGGGCCCTACGCGGCTCATCATCTGAGCAACAACGACTACTACGCCGTTGGTGAAACGATCACCGGTCAGTGGGTGGGCCGCGGAGCGGAGTTGCTGGGACTGCAAGGTGCTGTCTCGATGGAGCAATTTGATGCGATTCGGCAAGGCTTAGACCCAACCACGGGCGAGTTCTTACGTCAACGTCAAAGCGCGGATCGGTTCCAAGAAAGAGTAGCGGATGGGGAAAAACTCCTGGAGAGGATAGGGACGGCACGCAATTTGTATGACTTCACTGTCTCCGCGCCCAAGGCAATCTCCGTGCAGGCGATGGAAGATCCGCGGCTTGTGAATGCCCATCAGACGGCAGTGGCGGAGATGGCCCAGGAGCTGGAGAGCCTCGCGGCGGCCCGTGTTCGAAAGGCTGGAGCCAATGACAACAGGCAGACTTCAAATCTGGTCGTCGCGCGGTATGACCATGACACAAGCCGCGAGTTGGATCCCCAGGTTCACACGCATCTGGTGGCAGCAAATCTGACGTATGACGGAACCGAAGGCCGATGGAAGGCCCTGCAAGCTTCTGAGATCTACGCGCAGCGTGAATACCTCACCGAGGTCTACCGGAACGCTCTTTCGCGTGAAGTCACCAAGCTGGGTTATCAGATTGCGGATCGCTTCGAACACGGCAAAGATCACGGATTCGGAATTGTGGGTATTCAAGAGGCGACGCTTCAGAAATACAGCCGGCGGAGTGCGCAGCGCGACCAAGCCATATCCGACTTTATGGACCGGAACGGACGTCTTCCTTCGCACAATGAAGTGGCTCGGTTGGTGCGAGACACAAGAGCCGACAAACTGACCGAAATCAGCACAGCCAATGTGAAGGCCGGTCAACTGGCTCGACTGGAGAGCGAAGAAGCACGAACGCTAAAGGAACTGCACCAGAGGGCCCTGGAGCGAGGCACAGCGCAGGAACGAGCACATGCGGTGTCTTCGCTCTACTACGCCCGCGAACATGTTTTTGAACGCGTCTCGGTGGCAAAAGACTATGAACTGCTGACAGAGGCCCTACGCAACGGACGGGGTCGTGTGGAATTGGCGGATCTGAAAGTGGCCCTGTCGGCCGACGTGGCGAGTGGTTCAGTCCTTGCCTCACGGGGCGAAGTAGCGACCAGGGAGAGCTTGGAACGCGAACGGAACATTGTGGCCTCCATCAACGAAGGCCTCGGCCAGTATCAGCCGTTGGGCCGCTCGTTCGATTTCGTGGTCTCGGATCGTTTGCGGCCTGAACAGAAGGCGGCCGTGTTGGCCGTTCTAGAGTCGCGCGACCTGGCGGTAAGCCTTCGCGGAGCTGCTGGGACCGGGAAGACGGCCACGCTCAAAGAGCTTCATCGTGGGCTTCAAGAATCGCGACGCGACGTGATGGCGGTGGCGCCCACGGCTAGCGCGGTTGACGAGTTGCGCAAGGTTGGCTTCTCCGAAGCCACTACGATCGCTCGACTGCTGGCTGATCCGAAGCAGCAGCAAGCGACCCATCAACGAGTTCTGATCGTCGACGAAGCCGGAATGGTGGCGAGCAAAAACATGGCGCAGTTAATCGCCCTGGCGAGAACAAACGAGGCTCGCCTCATTTTCAGTGGGGATACGGCGCAAATCAAGAGCGTATCCGAAGGCGACGCTTTGCGCGTTTTGGAGCGAGAATCGAAGCTTCGGAGCGTTTCTCTGCTGCAAGTTCAGCGTCAGACCAACGCGGACTATCGACTGGCGGTCGAAGCTCTGCGTCTTGATCCCGCCGAAGGATTCAGAAAGCTAGAAGCCATGGGTGCCATTCGGGACGTCGATTGGCGACTCCGAGCGCAGGAAGTCAGCAGAGCGTATCGAGAGGCGACCGCCGTACCGAATGCAAAGGGTGAGGCGCGCTCCATTCTGGTCGTCGCCGCCACTCACGACGAAATCAAGAGTGTTACGCATGCCATTCGGCAGGACCTGAAGCGGTCGGGACAGCTCACGCACGGCGAGACAGTCCAACAGCACGTTAACTTGAACTGGACCGAAGCACAAAAGAAGGTCCTGCAGAACTATCACCCCGGCCAGGTCTTGACGTTCCACACAGCAGCGAATGGCGTAGGGAAGAACGAAGCATTGGAAGTTGTGAGATCCAACAAGCGTGCTGTTCTTGCGCGGAATGCGGATGGCGGTACGATCAGGATCTCCGGCCGGGATACGAAGAATTTCGCAGTCTTTGAGAAAGAGGCAATCGAACTATCCGCCGGCGACAAATTGCTACTGCAGGCCAACTGGCGTGATAAGCATTTTCGCGCGACGAACGGCGAGCTGGTAACGGTGGCACGCGTGGACGAGGGCCGCATTCAACTGGTTGACGGCCGCGAACTCCCTGCGAAGTATCGGCAATTCACTCATGGCTATGCCGTAACCGCACATCGGAGCCAGGGGAAAACAGTGGACTTCGAGATCATCTCGGCCGAGCGGATGACACGGGACCTGTTCTATGTTTCCGCTACACGCGCTCGCGAAGGATTGATCGTCGTCACAAGCGACAGCCAGGGGCTACAGGAGTCCATCTCGGTGTCAGGTGACCGGCAATCGGCCAGCGAACTGGCACGGCGTTCCGCAATGACGATGCCGACCTCGTCAATGACGAACGAAGACTTCTTTCGATTTTGCGAAGCCCAACAACTAGTTCAGAGAGGTCCCGCTGAGCGGGAGCAGAGTTATCAAAAGGAGACTCACCAACATGTCTACGATCACCATGCCGGAATCGGCCTTGGCATCTGAAGATTGGCAGCTGGAAACAGATGCGTATGCAAAACCAGTTTCATTGCTTGTGCAATTGAGGCGACAAGCGTATGTACTGCCCTGGTTCCGCTTTGTCCATGCCGAGGGGGATAACACCCAGGTGAAGATCACGTTCGCATCGTATCTGGTGACCGTCAATGGCCACGGCCTAGCCGCGCTCTTGGCGGCGTTGGCGGCCCAGCGGGTCATCCGCCTCATTCAACCGTCTGAGAACGAAGCAAAGTTCGGCGTGCGCGGCGAGGGTTCATCTCGGTACACCGGCCCGGGTATTACTGAGATCAAGGTCGAAGAACTCAAGTAATTGCGCTGGGCGAAGACAAGGGAGCCAGAAGGATGTCACTAAGGTGCCATGGGGATGTCAGAAGGATGTCAATAAGAATGTCAGGAGTAAGTCAACTAAGTGCGTTTTGGTCGATTTACATTGGCCTAAGGCGCAGCCTTAGGGATGGTGTCTACTCCTCATTCCTCCTCGGCGCTGTAGCAACGCCCTTCCTTCACATCGCGGCTGAAAGTGATCGACAGCCAGTTCCGGAGCTCTCGCTGTGAAAGAAGCGCTTCAACAGATCTTTGACAGCGTTCCTGAGGATGAGCCTCGCTCACGTCTTGAGCCTTACCGCGAGCTGATCTTACAATGGCGACGGCAAGGACGAAGCTATCGACGAATTCAGAAGCTGCTCTCCGACAAGTGCCAGATCACGATCGCGTATGAGCCCTTGCGGCGGTTTGTGAAAAGACGTTCCCGACCTCGCAAGCTACAACTCGAGGCGATAACTGGATTGCCAGACATGGAGCCACCACCGGAGCCTCCGCAACTGCCAAAGCCTCATGTCGCCGCCTCTGTTGAGGAAAAAGCCGCGCTGGTTGAGTTCATTCGGGGTCTCAATACGCCCGTGATCGAAGAACAGCCTGAACCTCGCTGGACCTTCGACCCGGAAAAACCGCGAACTAATCAGAAGCAGTAAGGAGCATTGTAGAAATGGCAATCGCATCGCAAGTCATTGAGGACCTTGGTTATCAAACAAAGCCAACGAGTCGAATCGTATTCACGCAAGGCGGAAAGGGAGGCGTGGGTAAGACCGCATTCAGTACCTTGCTCGTGGAGTGGTACGGCACGAAAAAGGTCCCCGTCGCTCTAATCGACATGGATAGCGAGAACAAAAACCGCGGTTCGCTTGCACACTTCTTCCCGGCTGCTCGCAAAGCAAACATCCAACGCGCGCGCGGACTCGATGACTTCGTCCATGTTCTGGACGAGGGGGCGGCTATCGTGGTGGCTGACATGGGCGCGGGTGCGGGAGAAGTTGCTCACCAGTGGTTTGATGTCATGCACGCTCAAGCGCACGATAACGGCGTTGCCTTTACGGCCATTGGAATGGTGACACCTGACCCCGCGAGCGTTTCGAGTGTCCTCGCATGGGGGAGCTTTCTCCAGGACCGCGTGGATTACCTGATCGTTCAAAACCATCTCAGCAATCCGGCGGACTTCAGCTATTGGGAAAATGACCCTCAAGCGGGAGAATTCCGCCTTGTCTTCCAACCGAAAGTGATCAGCATGGAATATCGGTTGCCGGAAATCGAGCATGAAGCGAGGGAACACGGGCTGACATTGAAAGCGATCGCCGAGCGCCAAACGAATGTGCCAACGCTGAAATCGACGGCGAGTGTCTGGCGCGCACAAGCCTATCGCCGCAATCTATTTGTCGAGTTAGATCGTGTCAAGGATCTGTTGCTTCTGTGACCGCGAGCATTCCAAACAAGATCGCCGGATTGGCCGGGCGCCTCATCGACGTGCAGGACCGCCAAATGTACGCCGAGCTGATGTGCTACCTGAACTCATTACCTCCCGCCGATGAATTTCGCCGGCTAGCGGAACTGCTCGGACTAATGTCCTTGCTTGGGCAGCGCTTGCCGGACGCGCTGGCCGATTCTCTCGCTGAAATGCGGCATTTGAGTGAAACGGCCGGCCAATACTATAGCGACGTGGATCGACGTCTGGCCGGATTGCCTCACGAAATCACGAAAGGCGTGAATCCAGCTGCTATCGCCAAAGCGATGAGTGAAAGCTTCCGGCAACAACTGGCAGCGACGGGATTGCAAGACGCAGCGACGCTCTTGCGGTCGTCGTCGGGGGAAATCAAGGCCATATCTGGCCAGATTTCAGCGATGATCAAGCCGGTGACGCAGGAGTACAAGGGCATATCCGCATCGATTTCCGCGGAGCTGGACAAACTCAGGGTGGCTTCCGCGCAACTACGGCAACATAACGCACAGTTGTTTGCACAGGAGCGGGCGAATTCCTGGCTCTGGCAGGGCATGTGTGCGCTAGTGCTGTTCTTTCTGGGAGGGCTTTGGGGGCTTCTTTGGGAAAAGCGTCAGACGACCGACGCCCTAAATAGTGTGGGTTCACAGATCGAACGGATTCAGACTCCCGCTAGCTGCCCACCTGTCGAGCTACCGAATAAAAGTCGAAGACAGAAAGGGTTGTGATCGCTTCTTGGGAAAATGCCGCACGAGAAATCAAGACGTTTGCCGTGCTACTCGCGGGCGGGACGAGGGTCTATCAAGGTCGCGTACCACGGGTCGTCAACCGGACGAACTAACCGCGGGCGAGTCGGCCGCGGCCATGGAAGGTGTGGCTGGTTGACCAGAGCGACCTCGCCGGAGTGAAGGCGGAGTAGCCCTTAAGGGGCCACCTCCGGATCTTCGACCTGTTCCCGCTCAGCTGCGGTTTCATCCAGGCGCTCTGCGCGATCCAGTTTCAGGATCGACATCACGTGGATCTCCCAGATGCGTTGTTTGATCGTGGTCTTCTTCTTGCCGTCGACGTGCCTTTCATACTCGCGGCTACGAAGTTCGCCTTGAAGAAGGACGTGCGCCCCCCGCTTCAGCGTGGCAGCATAATCGGCTAAGGACCCGAATACGAGTCCCCGATGCCATTCCGTCCGCGATTCCCAGGCGCCGGTCTCTTTGTTCTTCCAGGACGCTTTCGTCGCCAGGGATAGGACCGTGAAGCTGTTGTTGTCTTTCGTTTGACGACGATTCGGATCGGCGCCTACGAATCCCATGAGTGTGACAGTGTTCAGATACATTTGTGTTTCTCCTTTAGCCCCGTTTCTCTCGGGGCACCCGAAAGCAAGCGGAATCACTCCCAACAGCGAAGCGGTGACCTGGAGTGCTTTGTTGGGGGGACCAGAGCCGTTCGTGGGGAGTCAGACGACCACACCGAAGGCAGGAACGGTGGGTGGGGGAGCCGACAAAGCAGAATGGAAGGGAACGCCGGGCGTGATTAGGCCGCTAGGTCGTCAAGCGCAGCTGTGCCCAAGAGAACCGGCGGCAACACGGAAACGCATTGAATGGACACCGGCAGCTCTGGATAAGTTTGGGACGAGGAGAGCAGCATCAGTGGCAATCTTGGCGGCTTTACCGTTATGACTTGTCGCTGAAGCCGACATCGCGGCGGGGTCCGGACGGAATCTGCCTGCGTAGCTGCTCACCATTCTATTGATGACGTTTCACCTGACCGGCGACATCCTGTTCAAGATGGCCACGGCAGATCTCTCAAATCTGTTTGCGGTGTTCATCTTCGTAGTCTTGCTGTGTGGAACGCTGCTGCTCGCCGGACGGCGAGCGGGATACATCATCATCTTCTTCGGGTCGGTCCTCAGGCTGGTCATCCCTGTCATACACATGAAAGGGACGCGGGGTGTTATCGGTGGCGAGATCGGCAACTCAGGCGAAGCTTTCTTTTTCGTGTGGATACTCCTCGCGTTGGGTATCACCGCGACGTTCTCCATCATCCTATCGGCGCGCGCACTGTTGAGCTTGCCCTGGCGCCGGAGTCGCCGCGCGTCAACTGCCGCATAACGCCCGTTGCTGACATTTGCCGGGATCGGCCCTGTCTGACGGAGCGTTTACGGGAGGGAGCAACTGGTTCAAAAGGCAACTGGCTACGAACAGCAAAGAGCTGAAGCCCGCACGGTTCGCGGGCTGAGCGAACCGGGCTTCCGCCGGCATTGGAGCGTATCAGTGACCCACAGATTCCTCCGACGAGGCGTAATTTTAAAATTAACAAATGTTTTACAGTTAGTTGATTCGAGCGACTTTAACCTGGTTTCATGCCTGTAGAACAGGTCTCAATTGCCCGAAAATCGGCTTCTTTGTTTATCAATCGGCACCGATGGCTGCCAACGGTTGTGGCCATAACTATAGCCGCAGGTTTCACTTCGGCCGTCTGGGCACACATGACCGGCCCCATACTTCTTGCATTTGCTGCGTGTTCCGGAGCCGCCCTGTTCGTTTGGGGCTACTCGACGCATGCATCCCGACAACGCCTGTGGGCCCCCCTCAACCACCTAAGCCGCAGGCAGTACGCAGAAGTCTGGGATTCTCTGATGGATTACAAACTCGTTCCTCGTGTCGCTGAACCCGAGGTTTCGGAGGAAGAAGATCTCGGACCTTCAACGGCCCAATGCCTGGAAAACCTGACGGGGTTGGCTGGAGTGTCGTTGAGGGATGATGTTTTGGAAATCGGCTGCGGTGCCGGCCGGATAGGGACCGCACTCGCACCACAGTGCAGGAGTTGGGTAGGGGCGGACATTTCGGCTAGGATGTTGGCCCGAGCGTTCGACCGTCTGGGCACAGTTCCAAATGCCCGACTGGTCCAGCTCTCCAGCGTCAGTCTCGTCCAATTCAAAGACAAGTCATTCGACGCGGTGTATTGCACGAGTGTGTTTGGCCATCTGGATGAAATGGACCGCTGGCGGTACGTAGAAGAGGCGTTTCGCGTTTTGCGCCCGGGCGGCCGCCTCCTCCTCGACAACATCGACGTCGAATCGGACGCCGGTTGGCAAGCGTTTCTCAAGCAAACGCGCCAATATCAAGACCTCGAACGCCCACCGTTTATGCCACGTTTTTCAACTGCGGCCGAGCTCGCAAATTACGTCGATCGCGCGGGCTTTGGCGGCGTACGTGGCGCGCGACAAGGCTCCCTCATCGTTGTCACGGCAACTAAGGCAGCAACATCTGATACCCCGCCCGAATGAAACAGTACTTGACGCCGAAGACCGCAACGAAAGGAATTGCGATAACTCTGTGGTGGCCATGCTTACTGGCGATATCAGGAGTTTCACTTGCCCTGGAGCCCGCCGCCGACTTCTATCTGAAGCCTGGTGATCGAGTCGTCTTCTTCGGAGACAGCATTACGGATCACAGGCTCTACGACACGATCGTCGAGACCTATGTCGTGACCCGCTATCCCAAGCTGAATGCCACTTTTGTCCACTCAGGGTGGAGCGGGGATACAGTGAGCGGTGGTAAAGGCGGTTCCATCGACGTTCGCTTGCAGCGCGACGTGATCGCTTACGACCCCACTGTCATGACGATCATGTTCGGGATGAATGACGGTCGCTACGCGGGGCACCAACCCGCGGATGACACGGCGTTCCAGGCTGGCTTTCGCCACATCGTCGAAGCGATGCGAGCTGCCCGGCCACTGATCCGCATCACGGCCATTGAGCCTTCGCCGTACGACGATGTGACGCGACCGGTTACGATCGAGCCTGACGGATACAACGCGGTTCTGACAAGATACGGACAGTGGATCGCTACATATTCCCATCAAGCCGACCTTGATTTATCGGATTTCAATACTCCGGTCGTCGCTCTGATCAGGAAACTCCAGGCCGAAGATCCGGCCAGCGCCCCGAAGATTATTCCGGATCGTGTCCATCCCAGCATCGCTGGTCACCTGATTATGGCTGAAGCCCTGCTTGGAGCCTGGCATGCGCGGCCAACAGTGACGGCCGTGACCATTGATGCCGCCGCTGGCAAGGCGATAGATTGCTCATTTGCCAGTATCGACAAAGTAAAGGCAGGGCCGCCGCTGTCTTGGACCGAGCACGACGAAGCGCTCCCACTCCCGCTTGCGCAGATGGTCGCTGGTTACCATGACGACGCGTTAGCCGTTGCCATTAAGAACTCCGATGTCACGGATGTACTCAACCGTGAGATGCTACGCGTCATGGGCCTCGAGAAAGGCACCTATATGTTAAGGATTGATGGTTCGGTCGTCGGGACGTGGAGTAACGAAGACTGGGGGAAAGGTGTGAATCTCGGTTCTCTAGTAACGCCTATGTCCGCGCAGGCTATGGCCGTCTATGAGTTGACAGCCAGGCGTGCCGCGGTCCACTGGTCTCGGTGGCGAGTCGTGGACGTGCCGCTAAAGGATATAAATGGCACCGCGGAATTTAAGGAGAGGAAAACGGCGATCGATGCTCTGGATGCTCTCGACTCAGCTCTAATAGCCAAGCAACGAGCGCGCGCTCAACCTACCGCACATGTCTTCGAGATCGTTCGTGCCAACTGAGCAGTTACTTGAGCCAGGCAGTAAGATCGCGGTCGAGCAGATTCGAAAGCTTTTGAATATCGGCTCGATAATACTCCAGAGTCAATTGGCGATCTTTTGGGTCGAGGTCAAGCGACGGCTTCTGCATGTAGAGAGCCGCCCGCAAATGCTCGCCCAACGAGGCGGGAAGTAGCCTCTTGATTCCGGGAACCATGCCCGACCTCTTTAGCAGATAGTGCATGGCCATCAATTTAGGAGCCCGCCTTTGCAGGTTTCTTACTGACATGTCAACCTCAACGGAGGAATCAACTCCTAGAAAACCAAAGAGATCTGCTAACAGCTGCGGCGGGCGCCGCCATGCCTCCTCGTATAAATAGATACGCATGTGTTCGCGGGGGAAAAAGTCCAGATAACGCTTCACCTGGTCGTAGTACAAGCCATACTCCAGGAACGGTCGAAGTGGACCGAAGGTGGGAGCACTGTTCCGCAGACATAACTCAATGTGTTGCCGGAAGCTACGCGTCAGAAGCCCGCTAACGGCGTACTGTAAGTATTGAGAAAACGCCCGCTCCACAGGATCTCTGAGAATCACCACGATCTTCGCGTCAGGAATTTGGGTGTGGATATTTCCGGCCGCCGAGGGGGACCACAGATAACACACACTCGCCTCGCCGATCGCCTTTTCGGCGCTCACATTTTTGAACAACTTAAGGTAGTGGTTCCAGTCAGTGACGATTCCGCCTGGGTTGGGGCCGGACATCGGGCCGTCCAGATACCTCAACAGATTCCGGCTGCTCAGCCTCATCGAGCTTGCGAATTCTCGACTGAAGGTGTCCGCGCGCATCTCGGAAGCAAAGAAGCAGGGTTCCTTGACCGGGCTGAGGTAGATTTCCGGATGTTGCTTCAAATAGTGATATAGCGATGTGGTTCCCGTCTTGGGAGCTCCTACAAGAAAGAAGTTCGGGAGGTGACTTGTGGGTTGTCGCACGCGCGAGCCGAATCAAGACCTTCATTTTACGTGGAGTGGGACGACAATTGCGCCACTCATCCGACGCCAATTGAGCTTGCAAAGAACCGGAGAGGCAGACTCATTCAACGTGAAACTCCAAAGCATGCTACTGCGGCCACCGACGAATCGTTCATCACGAAGCACAGTGCGAGTATGGTTGAATCCCATGTCTACCCCCCCTCGACCGACCTCTGCGTGAAATGCCTTTGCATGCCTCCAACCCTGTGAACATTGCATGAACGTTTCCCGGAGAAGCGGAGCTGGACCGCTGAGCGAGATGAGGGGTGCGAAGGGAGAAAGTGTTGCCTCTCCCTTGCTTAGGTAACGTCACAACGGGGCTGCGCGTCTGCCAATCTCCTCGTAAGGTGATTGATCGCCAGTTCCCGTAATTGCCGGTCGCGATCCGCTAAAATCCTTCAGAGAATCCCAGCTAGCGCCGCCGCGGAAACGCGCCACAGCCTGCCGGAGAAGTTCACCTCGTAGGGATCGTCGCCGATCCAGAGGTCGCCGAAGGGGTCGAGCGTGAGCGTGTTGGTGTGCCCGTCCGCGAAGGCGAAGCCCGCCGAGACCGGGACAACGCGCGCGTCGGCCGGCGTGTACCGGCAAACAGTTGCGCCCGCTGAGAAATAGACCTTGCTTGCGCCGTCCGTGGTGACCGCGACGTGGGCGGAGCCGGCAAGGCCGTCCTGCACGGTCACGGCGTTGCCGCAACCGCCCTTGTTACCAATGCAGGCCGCCGCGCTGCGCACCACAGAGAGCCCCTGATCGGTCGCGATGTAGAGGTCGGCGCCGAGAAACGCCATCGCACGCATGGAACGTCCGTTGGGCGTCGTTCCCACCGATTCCACGGTCTGCGTCTGCGGAGTAGGATTGATTGTGGACGGGTTGGTGATGCGCTTGATATTACCGTTCTTCAGGAACCCTACATACAGTTTGCCCTCCGGACCGAGCGCCGCCGCCGTGGGCATGTCGCCACCCAGGCCGAAGCTGGGCGCGACGAGAGAGGCGCCTTCAATCGGGCTAAACGGACCGAACGCGGGCTGGAACTGGATCATCCAGACACCCGGGCCGCCGGGATTTCCGGGTTGCCCTTTAGCGTGATCCCAGACCGCCGCGTAGACGCGGGCGGACCCGTCCTGCGCCACTTGCCCTACCGAGCACCACGGGAGGCAGGCCGTGCCGCCTCCAACCGACCAGTCGGGAGCGCTGTCGAACATCAATTGTCCGCTATTGAGAGGGTCGTTGTTGCTGGGATCTACCGGAACATAGTGGCGGAAGCCCTGAGCCTCGTCGCCAACCCAAATGTTGTTGTTGATAAAGACGGCGCCGGACGGGGTGTGCGGCGCGGCGGCATCGCCCGCCGGGATGCCGGAAGCGGCTACCAGATCCGCGGGGACTTGCGCAGCGGCAGGTACCACTGCGAGAAGGATTCCTAAAATGCAAGTTGAGAGTGTGCTTAGATTCATGTGACGGTCTCTTTCTGAGGGCAAATTTCAAGGCATTCCAGATGCTCTCGGTTGAGGACAACCTCGAAGATCGCTGGACGACTTTTCTCCCCCGTCTGAGTCTAGGGTTCCCGCTTCCCGCGGTTGCGAACGAATCATGAACAAACTGTAAAATCACCGCCTGGGCGCCCGGGCAAGCACGGCCGATGCTGGCGCCCAGCGCTCTCACTTTCCACAAATGCTTCCGCCACGGCACCCGCGCGGCGCCTTGCCAACGTGCACGTCGGTATTTGAAGTTCCCTCAGTTCCGAAATGTTCTTTGGGATTATGGTGCTGAGGAAGTCTATTGGGAGAGCGCGGTGCTGTGTATTCGGGCGGAAGGGTGGACGCAGCCTGGACGTGCCTCCGTGCGGGCTCTTTGGCGTTTAGGGTTCTCATTGCCATCTCATTCGTGACGCCGCAGCCCGCCGCGTCGGCCGGATCAAATCAGAGACCTTTCATGGTTGACGATTTTGAGGCGCCAGCTGCGCTACAAAACTGGCGCTTCTTAAGGAGCCCTGAGAATGTTTCAGCGGGCGGTGATCTGACACTTGGGCCTGGGCATTACGGGAACGGAGCGGTGTTAACGTATCGGCTCACGTGCCAAAGGGATATCGGGTGCGGAGCCTATGCCGCAGCACTTTTTAGACCGCCGTCCCCGCTTCCGAAGTTTCGTGATCCTGCCATCTCTCTATGGCTTCGTTTTTCGCCGGACGTTGACGTTTCTATCGTGACGAAGGACACGAGCCGCCAAACCCTGCGGTTTCCCATCAGAGCTACGATCGAGAAGTCCAAGGCCGACGACTGGGAATATGTCTATGTGCCCCTCTCGGCGAAACGCAGTCGAAACGCAGCACAAGAAACCACCGGCGGGATCAAGGGGCGTCTGGAGGAGATCGACATTCTGGTCCAGGCACGAGCGCGAACGACGGCGCTGGGCTCGGTAGGCTTCGACGATGTCCAGCTGCGGGAGGCCTCTCAGCCCTTCCACATCGGCGCAACCGGCGGGCCTGAGCCGCCAGCCTCCGGGCACTCGGACTTGTCGTGCCGCCTGGGTGTGAATATACACCTGCTCCGCGACGACCACGATCTCGATTTGGCCCAGGCCGCCGGCTTCCAATTTGTGCGAATGGATATGCTCTGGTCGAATGTTGAAAGGGGCGGCCGCTATCGCTTCTTCGCTTATGACAGGCTGCTCCACGCGCTCGAGGTCCGCGGGATGGGGGTCCTTTGGATTCTCGATTATGGTCATCCGGATCATGGAAGCGGCGTTCCGCGGAGTCGGAGCGACATTGTTGCATTC
>JBAUOG010000168.1:0-2070 GCA_049579625.1 Bryobacteraceae bacterium | reverse complement strand
GTCCATACCCAGGAGGCTGGAGGTTCGAGCCCTCCGCTGAGCACGGTGACCGAATCCAAAGCGGTCGAGGGCCTGGACCGTGAATCCAGGGTTAGAGGGTTCGAGTCCCTTCGGTCACCCCAGCGGGTCGTTGGCAGAGCGGACGATTGCACCTGGCTGTAAACCAGGTTCCTCGGATACGGTGGTTCGAATCCATCACGGCCCACGGTATCTAATTAGCTTCCGGTAACGGACTTGCCGCCGTCCCTCCGAAGGATGGCTGCCTGGTTCGACTCCAGGCGGAAGCACTATGGCGCGGTTCTCGCTGGCGCTGGCGGCGGCCTGCAAAGCTGTTGGCGACCGGGTGACGGTGCTGCATCTCGGATCGAACGCGGAGTCCGAGGCGGATGCCCTGTACCTGCGGCTGGCCGGGAGCGCGGTCCCGCTGTCCGCTGGCGACACCGAGGTACTGCGGGTGCTGGCGGAGCACTGCATCGGCCTCGGGCAGCCCGGCGAGATCCCCGTCCGGGAGAGCCGGGCGATCATCAACGCCGTGCGTGTCCGGGCGAACGCCGCGCCGCTCGTCACCACGGTCACCGACGTGCTGCGGCTGGCCTGCGAACTGTCTGGCGGGGACGTGGGCCTGCGGACGGCGACCCGGTTCCGGTCGCTTCCCCGCAGGCAGCGCCAGACCCTGGTGGCTGCGCTTGATGCGGCGATCGGGTCGGACACGCCGAAGCTGGCCGATGTGAACCAGCATGCGGAGCGGTGGAAGAGGCTCGGCGAGCGCATCCACCCGCACGAGTTCGATCGGTACCCGGAGGCGCAGGCCGTGTTCGCGGTGGCGCGCGGGGAGAAGCGCGCCCGGTCTCTGGCTGGCCAGGTTGAGGGCGGGCATCGGGCTATCGTTTCGCAGGACAAGACGACGGGAGGTTCCGCGTTGTGGAGCACCTGGCCAAGAAGCTGATCAACTGGGCGTCGATCCTGGAGCCGGGCACCCGGGAGCAAGCCCAGCGGACCGCGTCCATGCCCTTCATCTGGCCTCATCTTGCGCTGATGCCGGACGCTCACCAGGGCAAGGGCGCTACGGTCGGGTCGGTGATCCCGACGCTGGGCGCGATCATGCCCGCTGCGGTGGGGGTGGACATCGGCTGCGGCATGATCGCTTTGCGCACCGGGCTGGTGTGCGATGACTTGCGCGGGAAGCCGCTGTCGCGGCTGCGCGAGGCGATCGAGAAGGCGGTGCCGTTGTCGGCCGGCCAGTACAACGAGACCGTCCATGACGAGGAGACAGGCAAGCGGATCGCTGAGCTGGAGAACCGCGACGGCGCGGACGGCGCCGAGGCGATCGCGCCGAATTGGCGGCTGCAGCTTGGCTCGCTCGGGTCCGGCAACCACTTCATCGAGGTCAGCCTCGACGAACGTGACCGCGTGTGGCTGTTCTTGCACTCCGGGTCCCGTGGGGTCGGCAACAAGCTGGCGACCAGGCACATCAAGGTCGCGCGGGTGTGGTGCGAGCGCGCCTGGATCCAGCTCCCGGACCTGGACCTGGCCTACCTGGTGGAGGGCACCGGCGAGTTCTGGGCCTACCTGCGGGACTTGCGCTGGGCGCAGCACTTCGCGCTGCTGAACCGCGAGGAGATGATGGCGCGGGTGGCGCAGTGCCTGGCGGACTTCATGGGCCGTGGCATCCGCGCGGTGGAGACCATTCAGTGCCACCACAACTACACCGAGCAGATGAGCGATGACCTGCTGCGCCACTGGAAGTCCCGCCCAGCGGGCCGGCCTGGTCACGTGTGGCTGTCCCGCAAGGGAGCGATCGACGCCAGCGCTGGCAAGCCGGGCCTGATCCCCGGCTCGATGGGCACGCGATCCTACGTGGTGACCGGCAAGGGGAACACGCCGTCGCTGAACTCCTCGCCGCACGGCGCGGGCCGTGAGTACAGCCGGTCGGCGGCACGCAAGACGTTCACCCGGGCGCAGCTCGACGCCGCGATGAAGGGGATCGAGTGGCGGCACACGGACGCGTTCCTCGACGAGATCCCCGGCGCGTACAAAGACATCGACCGGGTCATGGCGGACGCCGCCGGC
>JBAUOG010000167.1:0-3192 GCA_049579625.1 Bryobacteraceae bacterium | reverse complement strand
TATAGGGTCCTGACTGCGACCGGCTCTTCTGCAGAGTAACTCCCCTCTGCGTGTCCCGGTCACAGATTGTTTCAACCCGGCTTCAGCCGGTGGCCGTGCTGAAGATTGCGCCACGGGAGAGCCTTGCGGCTCGCCAATTCGCGCATCTCGGGCACTGCTTTAGTAACCGAAACCGTGCGATTGTTCATACTCGTTTCCGCGCTCCTCCTTCTGCTCAAGCATCTTGAGCGTGCGTTCATTGGCATTTAGTTCGGCTGCGATGGCCGGATTGGGTGGGCCAACCGGGTCGCGACTAAGCTCGTTTTGTTCACGACGAATCTCACTTCGGACGGATGAAATGTCCCGTTCGATCGTGTTGGTGTCTTCCATTTCTGGTCTCCTTCGGCGGCGGATTGGGACGCACGCGACCTGCCGCGAGGGGTCGTTGCGCTGGCATCTTTGTGTCCTTGTGCTTCCTGTGCAGACAGAAACCGAGCCTTGTTCTGCTCCCAGCACGTGGCGAATTCCTTGTCACCCTTCACGCTCTCGCGGAATAATTCGGTGACGACATAGTCTTTTGACGAGGGATCATCGGGGTTCAAGAAGGTGCCATAAGCGACGATTTGCGCATGCACATCGAGGCGCAGCTTGAAGGAAAAGACGGCTTCCTTGGTCTTATCTTCGGGTTGAATCCGTGGCATCGGCGGCTCCTTTGTTTGATCGGACAGGGCTACTTGGCGCTGAAATCCTGGTACTCGGTGAAGGCTGTGATGGTCAGTCCCAGCGGATTAAACGGCACGAGATTGTTCTTCACCTGGGCCGGATTGAGTTAAAACGTGACCGGAATGATGAGCGAATCCTTGTGCGTCACGGTCCCTCCGGCACCCAGATAGATGCGGCTCAGATAGACGTCCGCCTGGTACGGCAACTGGATCAACCGTTTCACGACGACGTTGGTGATCGTGACGCTAACTTCCTCGCCATTGCCGGCGTCAAACTGCCGAATCGAACCGGGACTGTTGTCGATCTGGTCGTGATTCATGAGGCGCTCAGCTAAGGTCCGTTCGAGAAAGAAATAGTTCTGGGGGTATTCAACGAGCGTCGTCTGACGGTTCCGCGTATAGCGTTGCCTTGCCCAGTGGGCGAGAAAGTAGCGCACTTCGGGCGCTTGCGGCCGGTAGGAATCGTCGAAGTAGGCGAGCGCTTCGGCGCGTCCGACGTCGTTAATCCGGATCACGTGAACGGGCTTTTTGCCGACCTGGGACGCCAGATAGCCGGTCGTGGCCAGTGCCACCGCGGCGGTCACGGCCAGCGCTGGTGTGGCTGACATATATAGGTCCTTAGGAGGCAAGACCGGCGATGGCGGCCCGTGCGGCGTTGTTGATCGAGCTCGCAATCTACGCTCCCCATTTTCACGCGCCGGCGACGGCTCATTACTACCCGAAACCCTACGACTGTTCATACTCTCTTCCGCGATTCTCCTGCTGCGTGACCATACTGAACTTGCATTCATTAGGTATTGATCTAGGCGTGACGCCGGGCTGTCGTGCACTAATTGCCTCGCAACTGAGCAGATTTTGTTCCCTACGACCCTGCTTCGAGCCGACGATTATCCACCTTGATGATGTCTGTCTCGTCTTTTTACAGACTCTTTTGGGCGGTGAATTTGGACACTCGAGGGGCGCCGGTACGGTTCATTTTGTTGGCATTTGTCTGAACATGTATCTCGCGACTGACCCGCAAGCGGTGCCTTGTTCTGCCCCCGCCCAGCCGCGAATTCTTGTCGATTTCGAAACCTTGGCGGACCAGTTCAGTGGCAATAGGCACTCAACCGAGCATTACTCGGCGTTCAAGAACGCATCCTCAGGAGGATCCGTGTGTACACATCTCAGTGCTCCGGCATGACGGAAAAGACCCTCGTCTCGTGTTGTCATCGGCCCTGATCTTGGCATGGTCGGCTCTTGGCCGGGGCTGGATCGAGGGAAGAACTCGGAGTTAAATCCTTCGCGATGACCGTCTCCTCTCCGCCCAAATGAGTGCGGTTCAGATCCTGGCTGGCCGATGCGGCTTGTTGGATCAGGCCCTTTTTGCGACCTTGCTGGCACGGCTGACGGACGGTTCGTCGCCACGGGTCAGGTGTCGGACGAAGCCCAGCACCGTTCTCGGTTTGGTCATCGTTCAAGAGTTGGCTGACCACTCCTCTTCTACGAAATTTGTACTTCTGCGGAACTCGATCGGCGTTAAGCGCCCGGCATTGGCGGGCCAGGTAGCGAGGAAGCAGTGCCGCCCGGGCGTTTCCTGGCCGCTGGTAATCATTAAGAGCCGTCGTCTGTTCAACAATTCGGACATCGCGGAATCCGGTTAACCGACGGTAGCTTTGTCAAGACCGTGCGACGCGAGATAGCAGGTTGGGCCGGCGACACAGTGGCGGTCGGCGCAAGGAATCCAATCACAAACAGGTGGTCGCCGTGGCCCCGCCCACCCTGAATCTGCATCACAATGGATGTCGTCCGTGACGGAGGCGCCTGACAATGACAAATGGATGGTTTCCCGATAGCGAGCCCGACCGCGAAAGCACGGGACCTTTAGTTACGACGCTCGCAATCCCCGTTCCAATCACACCGACTTCGCCGACCAATTCGGTCGGTAGTTGTATGTTGATATCGCGGATGTCACCGTCAGCGCCACAACGAGTTGATCGGGATCAGCAGGTGCCGCAGCTTGTCGTAGCGTTTGAAACCGGCAGTCGAAAAAGCGATTGTGCCGGTCCATATGTGCTTGCGGGCCAGTGCGACGACCGGCTACAAGGCAACGACTCATCGAACAGAGCCGTCGGTGAAACCTGCCGGTTCGCGGGCAAAATGCAGGAGGGTAATGAACAACGGTCCGAGCAGCGTGTTGTCCCAAATGGCTAAAGAGCACCACGTGCTAAATGACCAGAGTCGAACTGAATCAACGTGTGCCGGTCAGAATGCCGTGCCAAGGGGCCGGTGAAATGTCCGCTCTTCGGTCTGACTTTGTTTTGCCTAAGTGGAACAGAATGCGGAGCCGGAGGTTCGATCAAGGCCGGGGAACCCGCCCGCAGGGTTGAGCCTTGATGGGTTCTGCGGCTCCGAGCAGAATGAGTTCCACAAAACAAAGCCGTGCTTGAGCTGCGGTTCGAATTGAAACCCCCAATTCGTCGAAGCTTGATCCAATCAGCGGACACAAAGT
>JBAUOG010000166.1:0-3853 GCA_049579625.1 Bryobacteraceae bacterium | reverse complement strand
CTTTGACAGTGACGCCTTCAGCAATGGTGATCTCGCGATCGATGGGCGGAGGAGCGGCGACCATCTGGCGCTTGCCGCCTTGCGGGCGAAGAGTTCCTTCTTCCCGCTCGTCACGCGTTTTGCCACCGGCGTGGCGGCTGGTGGGCTTGGCGTGTTGCCGGCGCGGCTGTTCGGTCGGCGGCGGCGTTGGCGATTCGGGCCGCAGCGGCGACGTGGCATGCATCTGCCGTGGGCCGGGGCGGGGACGGAACGAACTCGGTAAGGCGAGGGGCGGACTCCCTGGACCGCGCATGCCCGGCCCTGGCCGAATCGGGCCGCGGGGATAGATGGGTTGACCGGGAGTTGGTGGCGCCGGACGCGCGGGCGGGGCACCGGGACGTGGAGGGCCGGCCAACGGGCTGACGGGGCGGCTCTTCTGCAGCCGATCGAGCACATCCTGGCGAGGAGGCACAACCGGACGCGCGATCGGCTGGCCTGCCAGCGAACGAATACTTTGTGGCCTGGGTGCAATCGGAGCACCCGGAGTAAGTCCCGGAGAGGCCGTAACTTGCGGTCGTGTTGGAGCCGGTCTAGGCGGCAACGGGGTTCCTGGCGCTGCCGAAGGCGACTGTGGCTGAGCGCCAAGCCGTGGCGAGGCCGGTAAGACGATGGCCGTTGGTGCGATGTTCGCCGGTGTTCCGGGCGCTGTTGGAGGCGGGGGGGCAACGGGTGTAGCCGGCAACACCGGCGCACTGGAAGCGACGACGGGCGCGGGTGGCGGCGCGGCCGGTGTGGGCCGGGCTGCCGGCGGAGGCGGAATGGTGACGCGTGCAGTTTCCCCGGGAAGCGGCTGCCGCGGACCTGAAGGCCCAGGGGTTCCGAGGCTGGGGCGAACAGGTTGCGGGGCCGGTCGAGCCGGTACGGAGAGATTTCGATTGACCAATCCCGGCGAGGGCGTCGCAGAAGGATTCGCCAGCGGCGGATGAATCGCTCCGCCTGCTCCTAACGGCGGCCGAAGCGGCTGGAACTTGGGGGCCGGTTTTTCGGGTTCACCCGGCGCCACATGCGCGGATTCTGGCGCGGCGTGCGGCGGCGTTGCCGGCACAATCGGAATCGAGGGCGGCACGGGTGGCCGAATCGCCGCACCAGGGCCATTAGCTGGCGGCCGGGGCATTACCGGGCGCGGAGGGCTGCCGGAGGGCGCCTTCACCCCGGTCCTGGCTTCCTCGGCAGGCGGTGGCGGCTCAATATGCCGGGCCGCGGGCGCCGAGGGCGGCGTTTCTATTGCCTCGCTGGGAGGTTCTTCTACGGCAACTGACGTGTCGTGTGTGTGCAACTTGTGCCCGGCTGTCTCTTCTGAAACTTCGTGGTGATCTGCTCGGCTGCCTTCAGGCATACCCCCGGTGAGGAGACGGTGCCGAAGAGCGATAGCGACGTCTTCATCGACCGAGCTGGAGTGCGTCTTCTTCTCCTGCACGCCTAGTTCAGGCAGGAGATCGAGAATGGCGCCCGGCTTGATTTCCAGCTCGCGCGCCAGCTCGTTGATCCGAATTTTCTTCATAGAGGAGACTGCTTGTAACTCCTTGCGCTGCGGCACTTCTAACAGACGGCCCGCACGAGAAAGCTAAGCTTACGGTATTACCTTTTTCTCTTCTGCCCGATGGGCAAAAAAAGACCGCAAGCCGCCCTGCACAAGCCTTGTAGCAGGCTACTCGGCGTCTTTTATGGTACCAGATTCATGCTTTTCCACGATTTCTTCCGGCCCGGACTGGTGTGTCAAAGTCGAAGGCGCCGCGGAAAGGCCCTCAATTGTACCCAGGTCCAACGTCTCGCCGGCATCGGTTGCCACCACGTGAGCCGCCTCGTGGCGAGCCGTGTCATGTTCCAGAACACCCGTCGCCAACTCTTCTGAGGCGACCTCCTCGGGTACCACGGCCGCCGCCTCCGGTGCCGCTTCGACCGCTTCAGCCTCGACTTCGGCAGCTTCTGTCTGGTCGTACTGTCCGTAAAACGCCATAACTGCGGTTTGGATTTGGGCCACAATCCCCTCGTCGATCTCCGGGATTGCTTCCAGCTCCTCAGGTGTCATGGAACCGAGCCGCTCGACTGTCCCGATATCGGCGCCTACCAGCTTCTCAATAACCGCTTCCGCTAATCCATGGTCAATCAACACCGAAACCGGCGCGCCGGAGATCACCAGATCGTGCATCTGTGATTCCACTTCACGGCGCTTCTCTTCTTCGCTCTTAATGTCGATCTTCCAGCCAATGAGTTTAGCCGCCAGACGCACGTTCTGTCCGCGCTTGCCGATCGCGAGCGATAGTTGAAGGTCGTCCACGACGACCTCCATGTGCTTCTCGGCCGCGTCGATCACCGTGACTCGCGATATCTTTGCGGGGCTCAATGCCTTTGTCGCGTACTGCACCGGGTCGTCGGAATACTCGATGATGTCGATCTTTTCACCGCGCAGTTCACGGATGATGGATTGCACCCGCATGCCCTTCATGCCAACACACGCTCCGACGCTGTCGACGTCACGATCCCGGCTCGCCACCGCGATCTTAGTGCGTTCGCCGGCTTCACGCGCACATGCTTTTATCTGCACCGTGTTGTCGTAGATCTCCGGCACTTCCTGCTCAAAGAGCCGCATCACAAGCTCGCCGGCTGCTCGCGAAACCAGTACGCCCGCATTCTTGCCACCCCGTTCTACGCCCTTGATGATGCAGCGCACACGGTCGCCCACGCTGAAACTCTCAATGCGCGACTGTTCCTTCTTCGGCAGACGGGCTTCGGTTTTGCCCATGTCCACGATGTAGTCCTGGCCTTCCACCCGCTTAACGATGCAGTTCACCAGTTCGCCCTGGCGGCCATTGAACTCCGAATAGACGCTATCGCGCTCGGCTTCACGCACCTTCTGCAGAATCACTTGCTTCGCGGTCTGCGCCGAAATGCGGCCCAGCACGTCGGTTGGTTTTGCCTCGCGGACTTCCGATCCAAGCGCAGCGGCGGGATCCAGGCGTTGCGCCGCGGAGAGAGTGATCTCCTTGCAGGGGTCTGCCACGGCTTCGACCACCGTTCGCAAGCTATAGATCACGATATTGCCGGTATCCTCATCCAAGTCGGCGAACAGGTTCTCCTGAGACTTGAAATGCTTGCGGGCCGCCGCCAGCATGGCGTCTTTCACCGCATCCACAACAATCTGCGGATCGATACCCTTTTCTTTGCTCAGTATTTCAATCGACTGATAAATCGAAGCCACGTCAAACCTCTTTTCAAATACTCGTTCTGATGCTGTTCGGGATTTCTATCCGGGGTAACAGAATCGGGTCAGCGCGCCCGCTTCACCATCGAAACTTCAGGTTGGCTTTTTGAACCAACGGAAGTGGGATCTTGAGCACCGTTCCAGGTGTTGTCTCCACCTCCAGCGTGTCCCCGGCAAATGCAGCCAGCTTCCCCTCGAGGTGCTTCTGCGAGTTGATCGCTTCGCGCAGAGCCACCCGAATATCCTGGCCCACGACACGCTCGAAATCGCGGGCCTTTGAGAGCTTTCGCTCCACGCCCGGCGAGCTAACCTCGAGCGTGTAAGAATCTCCTGGAATCACGTCGAGTTCGTCGAGCAGCCCGCCCAAACGCTCCGAAACCAGCTCGCAGTCCCCGTGCGTTACGCCGCCCGGTTTGTCGATGAACACGCGCAGGAGCCGGGCCTTACCACTTCCACGCAGCTCGACGTCGGCAATCTCGAGCCTGGTTCCGGCCGTGGATTGCTCGCTGAGCTTGATGATGCGGTCTAGCAGCGCCTCGTCCTTAATAACTGGCATATTCTGAATAGCCTGTCAGAAATAAAAAAGTGGGCTTTCGCCCACCTCATGTTCAC
>JBAUOG010000165.1:0-2625 GCA_049579625.1 Bryobacteraceae bacterium | reverse complement strand
CCGCTATCCTCTCCGCGTTCCAATGGAACCGGGGCCAGTCCTTGAGCTCATGGATATAGATTCTCCGCACCTCCTGCGGAAATTATACCCTGTAATCTCCGCATTTGGCCCATATTCTCCGCTTTATGTGCGGAGAATGCGCTGGTTATTCTCCGCATGGCTAATCAACTGGGTCGGTCCCCAATTCCAGCCACAGCCCAATTGGGTCCGCCATCAAGTTTCCAGCCCGAAAAACTCTTGACACCGACTACTGTGTGATACATAGTGTGTGTAGTACACTATCTGGTACACAGTACTTCGATGAATCCCGAACTCTTCGAAAACCTTCGCCTTGAGCTCCGCCGCGGCTGCTTGATTCTGGCCGTCCTCGCCCAGCTTCGCAGAGAGCATTATGGCTATACCCTCCGCAAGGCACTCGCGGATCACGGCATGGCCATTGACGAGGGAACCCTTTATCCGCTTCTGCGCCGCCTTGAAAGCCAAGGCCTTCTGGTCAGCGAGTGGCGCGAGGAAGAAAAGCGAAACAAGCGCTTCTATCGGCTTTCTGCAACCGCCGAGCCGACTCTCCAGCAGTTGCTCGAGGAGTGGCAGAACATCAATTCGTCGCTGACCCGCATTATCGCGGGCCAGGATGCAACCGTCAACGCAACCGCAAACAGCACCACTTAGGAAGTCCCATGGAACTACTCGATCGCTATTTGAAGACCGTTGGTACCTACTTACCCAAGCCACAACGCGCCGACATCCTCCGCGAACTATCGGAGAACATCCGGTCGCAGATGGAAGATCGCGAAATGGAGCTGGGCCGACCGCTGAACGAGGCCGAACAAGAGGCAATTCTCAAACAGGTCGGCAACCCGCTCGTCGTTGCCGGTCGCTTCCAGAAGGATCAGCGCACCGTAGCGTTTGGCCGTCAGCTGATTGGCCCCGCGCTCTTTCCGCTTTACGCCAAGGTCCTGTGCGTCAATCTGGCCATCACACTGGTCATTTGCATAACAGCCGCCGTCGTGCTGGCCGATTTGGGCAAGTCAGTGACGGGCTTCGGCACCGTGCCGGCTATCCTCTTCCAACTGCTGCTTCAGTTTTCTATCATCACCGTCATTTTCACAGTGGCCGAAAGCAGTCTGGGCAAGAACGGGGATCGATGGAGTCCCCGCGAGCCTTCGTCAGCGTTGCCAATGCCTCAAGGTACGCGCCGCGTATTCACGTCACTCGTGGAACTCGTCATCGGCCTGGTCTTTCTGTTCTGGTGGATCTCCGCGCGCAGCTACGTGCCCGGCATCCTTTCGTCACTTGGAAGCGGCCTTCGCGCTGGCCCAGGCCTCCACGTGATGTACCTTGCGATTCTAATTCTGACGCTTGCGGGAATCGCCCTCTCGGCCTTCACGCTCTTTAGCCCCCAAGAAACCGCGCTGAGCGGCTTTGCCAGGGCCGCCATCGACGGACTATTCCTTGCTGTTCTCTGCGTCTCAATCGTCGTGGGCCACTGGGTTGTACTCGGCGAAGCATCAGGGCAGGCATCACAGGTGAGCCCCGCCGTTGTTGAAAAACTCAACGAGTGGATTCGCCTCGGTCTAATCGTGACCGCCGGCGGCGCCGCCATTCAGTTGGTTTTCGAGATTCGTCGAATCATGAACCGCCGTCAGAACCTCGCACTGCCGGAAATGAACTCGCTCGCAAGCCGGAGTCTTTAAGGAAGGCTCAATATGGAACTCCTCGATCGCTACTTACAAGCCGTAAAAACCTGGCTGCCCAAAGCGCAGCAGGACGACATCATCAAGGAACTCTCGGATGACATTCTGTCGCAAATGGAAGATAAGGAATCCGAGCTCGGCCGGCCGCTGACTGAAGCCGAGCAATCAGCGATCCTGAAGCATCATGGCCACCCCATGCTCGCAGCCAGTCGCTATTGGCCCCGGCAGCATCTCATTGGGCCAACCGTCTTTCCAATTTACTGGTTTGTTCTGAAAATCACGGTAGCCATCACTGTCGGCGTATCCTTCCTATCGTGCCTCTCTGTTCTCGCGGGCGCAAATCCGGCTCAGGAAGTCCTGGGGGTATTGCTGCGGGTCCCTGCCGTTGCTCTCAGCACATTCGCTTGGGTGACGTTTGTCTTTGCGGTCTTGGAGTACGGCCACGCAAGGTTCCAGCGCCTTGATAAATGGGACCCGGCCAGCTTGCCGCGGATCGAGAAACGCCCAACCTCGAACCGTAGCAGCGGTCCGAAGCCGCTCCGGGAACTGATCGCGAGCGCTGTTTTTTTCCTCTGGTGGTTGCTCGTGCCGCAGTTCCCGTTCCTGATCTTCGGGCCCGGCGAAGCGTTCTTGAAGCTGTCACCCGGGGTGCTGGCTCTTCACACGACGATCCTGCTGTTGCTGCTGCTCCCCGTTGCTTTGCAGCTCGTCAACGTGCTGCGGCCCAGCCCCGATTGGCTACGCCCGGTTACACAGCTGCTCTCGAAGATCGCCGCCCTGGTCATCATCAGCGTCCTGATGAAGGCCGGCACGCTGGTCCTTGTCTCAGCAAATGCACCTGGTAATCTCGCACAGATCGCCTCCGTCGTGAACATCAATATCTCGCTGGTCCTTGCGGTAATTAGCGTCATTATCGTCCTGCAGATTCTGA
>JBAUOG010000164.1:0-3088 GCA_049579625.1 Bryobacteraceae bacterium | reverse complement strand
GCTGTACTCCGCGCATCAGCCGAAGCTCAAGGCCGGAGCTGCTTGGTACGGACGCCTCGTGCCGTCGACACAGCCCAATCCGTTGCAGCCACAGCAGCCCATCCAACTGGTGAGCGATCTGCACGGCGCGGTGATCGGTTTCTATGGTGGCAAGGATCAAGGCATCCCTGCCTCGTCCGTGGAAGAAATGCAGGCTGCGATCAAAAAGGCTGGAAAGGCTCAGGACTTCCAGCTCATCGTGTATCCGGATGCCGGCCACGGCTTCAATGCCGACTATCGCCCGAGCTACAAGGAAGATGATGCCAAGGACGCCTGGGCCAAACTACTTGCTTGGTTCAAAGCCCACGGCGCCGCGTAATTACCCCAGGTTTGCTTTCCTCGTTTCGCTTACTAAAAGGTGTATCAAAACTCCAAAACCATATTGAAAATTGGAGCCCGGAATCATCGCGCAGACTTTTTGTAAAAGAGCCGACTCTTCTGTTGACAAGCCCGTCACCGTCTGTTATCCCAAGGTAATCTAAGTTCGGCAAACCTCGAAGTTTGTTGAGTAGCTGTGGGGGCTTTTTCAATGTCACAAACACTTCGAGTGTTGGCGTCGTGCTGTACTTCAACGACAACTCTCATCCATCGAGTTTCTGACGCTGGTTTCTCTGGCATCGTCTCAGATCGGATCCGCTACCTAGTCTTGTTACTAGTCGTCGGCGTTGTTCCGGGCTTTCTTGGGGCGCAGGACGCTACCGGCAAAATTGCGGGTGTCATCACCGATCCCTCGGGAGGCGTTGTTCCGCAGGCCAAGGTCACAGCGACTAATGTTGAAACGAGAGTCGCCAAGACTATTGTGACCGATGCGAGCGGTTACTATCAGATTCAGCCCTTGCCCATTGGCACTTACAGCGTCTCCGTGGAAGCTGCGGGTTTCAGCAAGATGTCTTCCGCGCCAAGCCATCTCGAAATCAATCAAACGCTGCGCGTGGACCTGAAACTCGAAGTTGGCAGTGTCTCGGATATCGTTACGGTGGACTCCCAGGCCAGCATCATCGAGACGCAGAACGCTACGTTGAGCGGCACCGTAACCGGTGAGGCGATCGCGGAACTTCCCTTGAACGGCCGCAACACCCTCGACCTGCTGGCCACCCAGCCTGGCGTGACCAGAACCAATCCCGACTCGGGCGCGGCCGGCGCGTACAGCATAGGTGGCGGCCGCACAGACTCGGTGACATACCTGCTGGATGGCGGCCTAAACAATAGCCTGCTCAACAACGGTGTCGTTGCAAACCCTAATCCCGATGCTGTGAGCGAGTTTCGCGTTCTCGAGAGCAATTACAGCGCGGAATACGGCCGAAATGCCGGGGGCATCGTCAGCGTTGTCACCAAGAGCGGCACCAATCAACTGCATGGATCCGCGTACGATTTCCTTCGCAACAACGACCTGAACGCCAACAGCTTTTTCAACAACGAGCAGGGATTGGCCCGAGCCGTACTGAAGCGCAATCAGTTCGGCGGCACCGTTGGCGGGCCCATCTTCATTCCAAAGGTCTTCGACGGCCGCAACAAGCTCTTTTTCTTCTTCTCCTACCAGGGCCAGCGCCAAACCGCCCTCGATAGCCACGAGGGTAAAGTGAACACCTTCACGCCCGCTGAGGCAAACGGCGACTTTTCGCAAGCGGTGAATGGCGGCCCGGACCCGCTGGTGGTGAGTTATTTGCAGAACAATCCTTACTACCAGCCGAATCCAACGCTCGCTGCCCAGGGAATCATCGATCCCACCAGAATCGATCCAATTGCAGCGAAGTACTTCTCGCAAGGCTTGATTCCAACCGCCGCTGCCGGCTTCCTCTTCCCGCAAGCAACGGCAACAGCCAATAACAACCAGTACCTGGGCAGGATCGACTACAACATGACCTCCAGGGACTTGTTGAGTGGCACCTTCACCTCGAGCGACGCCCCGAATCTCAACCCGTTTAGCAATGGATCAAACATCGTTGGCTATCCGACCAGTTCCTCGGACACCGTCTATTTCGGGAACGTCTCCTGGGTGCATACCTTTACGCCGGCCTTGGTGAATGAAGTGCGCGTGACCGCACAACGGCTCAATCACACCCAGGCCATCCCGACGCGCACGTTGCCGACCGCCGCCGAACTCGGCATTGGGATCACGCCCGACCAGCCGACCGGGCCGACACTGTTAGGGTTTCTCGGCCAGGGACTCAATATCGGTTTTAGTCCGCAAGGTCCTACCAGCTTGATCAACAACACCTACGCCTTTTCCGATAATCTCTCGTGGACCAAGGGCAGGCACGGCCTCAAATTCGGCTTCTACTTCTCTCCCTATCAAAACAACACCACCTACGACTTCTACGTCAATGGCGAGTTCTATTTTTATGGGCCCACCACCGGCGTTGGCTCAGGAAACGATTTTGCTGACTTCCTGATGGGCCTTCCTGACGAGTACTTGCAGTTCGGCAAGGCTCCTTCAAACATCCGTAGTCACAGCTATGCCGGTTTTGCCCAGGATGAGTGGAAGGTGAACCGTAGCGTCACCCTGACCTTCGGCCTTCGCTACGAATACAACACCCCCAAGTACGACACCCAAGGCCGTTCGTTTTCCTTCATACCGGGTCTGCAGTCAACCCGTTTTGTGAATGCGCCACCGGGACTGGTCTTCCCCGGCGACCCGGGCGCTCCGAAAGGCGCCAATTTCCCGGATAAGACCAACTTTGCTCCCCGAGTGGGTTTTGCCTGGGATGTGTTTGGCAACGCCAAGACTTCACTCCGCGGCGGATGGGGCATGTTCTACGACATCCTAAAGGGCGAGGACAACCTCCAGTACAACGGTCAGGCACCGTTTTTCGGGTATGAGGACATCTTCTTCAATCCGTCAAACGGTCAGGCTCCCATCAACTACTCGCAACCATTCGTGGCGACCGGCACAGTAAACACCTTTCCGTCGAAGCCGCCGGCTCCGAACATCGACTTCGGTGCGTCAGGCTTTCTGCCCTTCGGTGGGGGCGGCGTGTTCTTCGTCGATCCACACCTCAGGACGCCCTATGTTTACCAGTACAATGTCACGCTTCAGCAGGAGTTGGCC
>JBAUOG010000163.1:0-2635 GCA_049579625.1 Bryobacteraceae bacterium | reverse complement strand
ATCATGCGGAGTATACTCCGCCGTTTCCGCTGGACGAGAAGGTGGCCCAGTGGGTTCGCGAGTTTGCCGAACCGCATGGAATTGTGAACAAGGGCGCCGGCAAATTCGTTGATGACCGGCCGTTCGTAAAGCCAACTGACTCGGGCGGTATTGTATTCAAGACTTCATCGACAAGGGCCGCTGTGCGTACTCCGCCGCCAAAGCCCGCGACCTCCTCCGAGCCTTTGCGGATCCGCATCGCCGGCCCCCTGCCGTCGGCGGGTCCGCGCGTTAAGTTCATGAACTGAGGTTTTCCGATGGTGCTGGAAACGTTGATGGAAAACGCATCGCCTCCGCGAATTAAGCCGCACTGCGTTCGTATTGTTGCACCTCGGCTGGTGCTCCTCGCGACGGCTGATCGGATCAGATTCTTGAAGTCTTCCTCGCGGCCGGACCGCCTGCCGATGTCCGCCGGGGATGGTAACGGCGAAACGGCAATCGTTCCGGAACTCACCTACCATGTCGGGTGCGATGAAGTGAAGGTCACAATATCCGGCCAAGCCTGCCAGGCGCTCATCGGACATTGTGGGGGAAGCAACCTTCACGGTCACGAAGTCGGGGGCATTCTGGTGGGTTACCGTTATGAGCGCACCGCCACGGCGGCTGGCGCCGTTCGACACTATGTCATGGTCACGGACGTAATCCCAGTCGAATCCCAGGACAGTTCCGAGAGACACCTTCGATTTGACGAAGATACCTGGGAATGGGTAGAGCGGCAGATGACCGACCGATTCACTCCAGAGGGCAAGTGTCGGCTGGGATGGTATCACACGCATCCGTCGCAGGGAATCTTCTTCTCGGGCCAGGATCGTGATGCCCACACAGTCTTCCAGCAGCATTATCAATTAGCGCTGGTGATCGATCCACGAGTCATGGAGGCGGGACTTTTCTATTGGGCTGATTATGATGAGCGGACGCTTGTCGGTCCTCTGTGTTTCGGGCTGACCGAGCCTTCATTGCAGTTGCCCGCCACTCGACCGGCTGCGGTGCCGCGAGAGCCGCTCGCTCCCGTGGACGATGGCCCGTCCAAACCCAAGCTCGACGGGGTTCGGTGTGCCGCATTCGCGGTTTTGGCGGGCCTGTTTGCCGGTTTCCTCGCCGGACGTTTCGGACATTGGCTACCGCCTGGGCTAGCTTGTGCTTTGGCCGCCCTCGTTCTGGTCGGCCTGAGGCTCTGGACTCTGGGCTTTTTTCACCGGCGGGTTCGCATCCTGAGGAGTACGGTTGAGCGGTTCGGAGTGCAAGCTGTGCGGCGGATTCGCCGGAAAGTCTATGCTGGCGTTCTGGCCTGTGCCGGCGTCGTTCCGGCAGTTTTTTTCGCCGTTCATTTCGCCGCAAGGCAAGTCCCAATCGCGGTGGCGCCCACGGTTGGTGCTTCCAAGACCTCTGCTCCCCAGCCAACTCTCGCATCGGCGCCGCGGGTTACCCAGTCTCCCATCACGGCCACTATTTCTTCGGAGACCATTCGCCTCTTCGTCAGTGAGGATCGGAGACGGCACCAGGCGGGCTCGTTCCGTGTTGTTCTGGAATCGCGATTGCCGGCGGTGAGAGTGACTTATTCGATTCGGGATTGCCCAGCGGTCCGGCGTGAATCCGCGCTCGCCTCATGCACGATTTCCAATCCCGGGGCGGAAGAGGAGCGCTTCTTCAGCCTTATCTTCCATTGGCGCTGCTTCCGGGCGGAGCCCGATTCCCTCAAGGCGTTGCAAGCAGCCGTGGGCCTGCCTGATCCTCAGGATGGCCATTGGGGCTCGCGTACCCGGGCGGCATGGCTTGAATGGGCCGTGAAACCTCGGCAAGGTCCCCTACATATTTCCCTACCCGGCCCTGAATCGGCGACGGTGGTTTTCGAGAAGGAATGAAGGCATGAAGATAACGGCGCAACCTGTTCCTCGTGCTTCGAGTTTGCTTCCACTTGCATGGCCGCGGGTTCTCTGGTCCCTGCTCGGACCCGCGTTGTTGGTCGATCCCGAGACGGGCTGCGCGGAATTCGCAAAGAAATCGAAAGGTCGATAAGTTTTCATGGACGAAGGTTTCCCCAGAACCCTACGAATCCTTGATCCAGCGGCTCGATCGCCGGCGATCGAAAGAGCCCGTCAAATCCAGCTATCTGGTGAAGGGGGGCGAACGCCACTCAGTAGCTTTGGGGGAATGACACTTCACTATTCCCCAAAAGATGCAAAGGCAAGCGGCGATTGCGAAGTGATCATATCGCAGACAGCTTACGGGCAGGTTGTCGGCCATCTCTCGCGAGACACCTCGCGCGAACACGGCGGTCTGTTGCTTGGGTATGAGTTGGAAGGCGGCACATCGGAGGCGGCGGTCTTCATCATGCATTCGCTTCCCGCGCTGCACACCGAAGGCTCGCCCACGCGGCTTGATATCAAAGCGGACAGCTGGGCGGAGTGGGACAAGATCATGGACGAATATGCTCGCCACGGCATCAAGATGCTGCGCGTTGGTTGGTATCATTCGCATCCTAACATCGACATTTATCTATCCCGATGGGACCTTGACGTTTGCCAGGAGTTTAAACGGCCCACCCAGGTCGCCATGGTTGTTGATCCAATCGGCAAGCGTGGCGGATTTTTCGTGC
>JBAUOG010000162.1:0-2041 GCA_049579625.1 Bryobacteraceae bacterium | reverse complement strand
CTCGAACTGTTTCGCGGTTTCGTCGAGGAACGCTTCCCAGTCGGCATCTGTGTTAGCCGCAGCTTCGAGTGGCGTCCCCCGTACGACGTCGAGGCATCGCTCCCTCAAACCTGGATCCGAAGATCGTAGAACATCCAGGAGGCGGAGAAAGTCATGAAACAACTCCGCACGAGAAGGCGACCACCCAGGCTTCGCTGCGTCATTCCACTTCGGTGGGTAGTCGCTGCCGCAAAGTTTCCCCATATTTGAATAGGCGTCCATCGCCCCAGTGCGGCGCGACTGCCGTGGCGAAAAGAACTCCGAAAACAGCATCGCGTGTAAGTGTCGACTAGCAAACCGAGGACGATCTAGAAAACGGGAGACCACCGGCCGCCGAAGAGGTTTTTCTAGGAAGTCTCGGAACCGCTGGAACACCTCTCGATCGAAAGCCCTGTTTCTAGCAAAAGTCGCAACAACAGACGACCCGTCCGACCGTCTTCCGGCCCTTCCAGCGCGCTGAAGGTGGTTGGCACGGCTGGGAGGCACATTTCCCAGTAAGACGCCGTTTAAACCGCCGATGTCTATCCCGAGTTCCATGGTCGTTGTGCTCGACAATAAGTTTCTCGCGCCATCACGGAATAGGAACTGAAGTCTCTTGTTTTCTTCAGGGCTGAGTTGGGCAGAGTGCTCTTCGCCCCATAACCCCATGGAGAATATCTCGGAACTGCGGAGTTCACGCCTGGCGCGGCCCCATCGGCGGTCGAGATCGGCATCAGCCGGACCGATTTCAACTAGGTTTCCAAGGCAACCCCTCAATGGTGCCCAGCCTAGAACTGTCCTGGGCCACAGTGTACCTGTGTCCGGACAGCGGTACAGACACAGTGGCACCTGTAGCCTTAGTTGGTCAAGCAAGATTTGTATGGCTTGGTCTGTTTGCCCGGTACTCACTTCATGGGTCTCTGCTCTGAGCCAACTCAGCTTCTGTTGCTTCGCAGCCTCATACAACTGCGCGAATGCGCTATCGAGGAGTTGCATGGCGGGCCCGTCTGGAGCCCCGGCAGCAACCAGCAGTCTCTTAGCAAACCAAAGGCGGAGCTGCATCCTGGCCCGGCCGTCATCCTCGCCTGTGAACCGGCGGGCGGTCCAACCATTCTTGGATCGGGTCGTCCAGCGTCCGTAAAGGGGAGACTCCTCATTCCATTTCCGACCCGGAGTTTCTTTAGACCAGTTCACCGCGCGGTCAGTCCGAAGGGTGTCCAGCAAAGCCGCCAGCGCAGCGGGCCAGGCCGCCGAGAGCCGAAAGCGTGAATCATCACTCAAATACCTTCCGGCAAACTCCAGTGGCACGTCGAGGCTGGCCAGTCCGGGGTAGACAAGTTCCAACACTCCCGACGCCTCAGTTGAAACGGCGGTCCGGAGTGGATTGTCCACCTCCTGTCCGATCAGCGCTTCAGCGTGGGAAGCGGCGCTCTTTGTGTTGTCCTTCCACATCTCCTGCCGCCACTCGCGATGCTTTTCTGCAAGTTCACGATCAAGAAGTTGGCCGATGCTGGCGTCTTCGGAAACAGACTGGGCAAACTCTGAAAACGGAATTCCAAGTGCCCGCCCGTTTAGCTGAGCTCGAAACTCATGCGCCTCCCGTAGCGCCCGGTTGCGAATATGTTGTGGCAAAGTAGGATCTTCCGCATCAGCTTCACACGCTGCAATCCTGCGGCTGAGGTACTCCGTTGGCGGGGGAGCTAGTTTCGCGAGCGTCCTCGTGATTGCCGATCGAATGACCCAAGTCTCGTGCTGTGCAGTGAGAAGAGGGCCGAGCCTTGCGGCCTCGCGCCGAGAGTCGCTGAAGCAAAGAAGGCGACGCCCCCCGCCCGGTTTCCATTCGCGTGAAACATCTGGGTACATCGGCATGCCATAGAGGACCGTCTCGGCGGCAACTCCTAACGCTAGGCGTTCGGCACCCCTCAAAGGTTGAATCTGGAGTTCGTAATCGTCCTCGTCGGTGTCTGCTGGACCCCAGACCGTTCCGCAGTGGGGGCATGCTTGCTTTGCGCACTGCGTCGGA
>JBAUOG010000161.1:0-9112 GCA_049579625.1 Bryobacteraceae bacterium | reverse complement strand
GCGCTATCGGAGTGCACGATGTCGGAGAGAGTTTGTACATCGGATATGGGCTGTTCAGGATCCGCCGCGGCCACGATGCGGCGAATGGCCGGCATAACGGAGCTGGGATCGCCTGATATGCGAATGGCGAGGTCTTTGGGTGCGTACCAGGTGTACCAGGCATCCTTCTGCTGACGGTAGGGCAGGTAGACTTGCGGCTCGCGGGTCGTCTTCTCCAGCCCACGAACGCGGACGTTGCCGACGACTCCGACGACGGTGCGCTCGCTTTCGACGAAGTTAAAGTGGCGGCCGAGCGGGTTCTCCTCAGGCCAATAGCGGCGCACGAACGATTCGCTGACGACGGCGACAGGAAGCGTTTGGAGCGTATCGGATTCGCTCACACCGCGGCCTGCCAGCAGCGGAATGCCCATGGTCTTGAAGTAGTCGGGCGTCACGATGCGCATGCTGGCTCGCTCCAGTTCGCTCGGGTCATGCAGCTTGCCGTCGACTGACACCGGCAACACCCCGCCTCCCCAGACAATCGGCATAGAACTGGTATAGCCAGCGCTGCTCACGCCGGGCAGAGACTGAACGCCCGCGAGGACCTGATTGTAGAACTGAACGCGTTTTGCGGTTGCGTCGTATTTGGGCATGGGAAGCGATGTGCGCATGGTCAGCACACCCTCCGCCTGAAATCCCGGATTCCTGCTTTCGATACGCCAGAGAGCGCGAATCAGCAACCCGCAGCAAATCAAAAGAACGACGGACGAGGCGACTTGGCCTGCGACCAGCAGGCCGCGCAGACCCTCGCGCCGGCCACCTACGCCCGATCGCGAACCCTCCTGCAGGCCCGCTACGCCCGACCTTGCGCTGCGCAAGGCGGGAAGTGTTCCGAAGCCGACTCCAGTCAGAGTCGTGATCAGAGCCGCGAAGCCAAGAACTCGGAAGTCGACCGCCGGGACTTCCGCGATGGGTAATGAGTTCGGAACGAGTTTCGCTAGCAGCGGAGCCGCGGCGACCGACAGACACAGGCCGAGTGCGCCACCGGCCAGCGCGAGCAAGAGGCTTTCTGTCAACAACTGACGCACTAGACGTTCGCGGCCCGCACCGAGCGCCGTCCTGACCGCGATTTCTTTTCGCCTGACCATGCCTCGAGCAAGCAGCAGGTTTGCCAGATTGGTGCAGGCGATGAGCAGAAGGCACAACGAGGCGGCTACCAAGGCATAAAGCAGAGTCTTCGCCCCATCGGAAACCTGGCCGCTGCCGCGCAGGCTTTCTACGCCGACCGATACCTTGGCATTTTCCTTGGGGTATTGTTTCTCCAGTTGCGATGACACCACGTGCATCTGGGCTAGAGCCTGGGCTGACGTGGCGCCGGGTGAAAGTCTGGCAATCACATTCAGATAGTTGTCATTGCGATCCGCAAATTCGCTCTCCTCGAAGCGCATCGGTGTCCAGAGTTTCACGTCCCTGCTGGGGAAGTAGAAGTCCTGGCGCATGACGCCGATGACGATGTAAGGCTTGCCGTCGAGAATCACCTTCCTGTTGAGAACACCTGGGTCGGCGCCGAACCGGGAACGCCACAACGTGTCGCTCAGGATGACTGTTCCAGCAGCACCGGTGCGGTCATCTTCGGCGCTGAACACGCGTCCCAGCGCGGGTTTGACGCCGAGCAGGGGAAATACCTCCGCCGTCACGCTGGAACCTTCCAAATAACTCGGTTGGCCATCCCCACTCAGGTTTACTGCCAAGCCGCGGTAGGCACCCATCGATTCGAAGACCGAGCTCATGCGCTTCCAGTCGCGGTAGTTGGCCGGCGACGCTTCCATGTGACCGTAGTTCGGAACTCTCTCCCAAAGAACGACAATCCTCTGTGAGTCGAGGAAGGGCAGCGGGCGGATCAAGACGTGATCAGTGATGGAGAAGGCCGCCGTGGTAGCGCCCACGCCAAGAGCCGTCACTGCAATGACCGTGAGGGTAAAGCCCGGCGAGCGGCGGAGCGTGCGGAACGTATGCCGAAGGTCTTGGCGCAAAACATCCCAGTGCGCCTGAACGGCAGTGACGAGCAGGTCAGCCACTGTCTCGAGCCAAAGAGCAAGCCATCCGAAGACAGAGGCTACGTCACGGCGACGGCGGGCATAGACGGCGCGCATTTCTGAGCCGTACTCGCCGCGGAAGGAGGCCGGCAAGAGATAGAGGAGTGCACGGTAGAACATTACGCACTCCCTGCCACGAAGCCGCTCACGCGGGCGAGTTCGACCAGCCCCACCAGGCGACGTGCTTCCGCACGGGCCACCTCCTGCCCGAAGGGCGTGATGCGGTAGTAGCGGCGGCGCTCGTCATCCAACTCCGGCACCGGCCGGTCGGCCGTTTCGAGGATCAGGCCTTGTTCCAGCATGCGCTGGATGGAACGGTAAAGCGTTCCGGCGCCCAGCTTCAACTCACCATTGGTGCGAGAGGAGACATCCTGAATGATTCCATAGCCGTGGCGGTCGACATCCGAAAGGGCAAGCAAAATGTGGAAAGTGACTGGAGGCAAGGGTAAAAGCGGGCTAGGATCGTGAAGGGCATTCATCTCACTCAGAATATATTCATAGTGGATATATTGTCAATGGCTATAATGGCGCCTTTGTAGGGTAGTCCCCCGGGATTGCAACTCACGCCTCGTCGATTTGCCCGGCGTTCACTGTGTAGCTGCACCGTTATGAGACATTCTCGTCGATGAACACTAACTCCGAGCTATTGGGCACCATCCGATTCACAATGAGGCCTCGCTCGAGAAGCTCGCGGCCAGCCACGGTTACATCGGGACTGCTGTGGTCATGAAAGCGTATTCGATACTGCTTGCCGGCGGCGACTCCTTTCAACAAGAAGATGTGCTCGCCATCGTTTTCCGCTGAGCCGCGAAAGGCGTAGACAACTCCCTTGCCCCGTCGTGGGTCGAAGTACTCAATACCATCCCAATGCACGCCGTCGGGGCGAGGAGAGATGTGGAACAGATCTGCGTCGCGTATGAGCGCCCGCAACTCCGCTTTGTAAACCCGTATCTCTTCTTTCGCCGCCGCGCGCTGTTGCTCGCTCCACGCATTCGTGTCCTGCATGATCGTGAGCCACCCCATCATCCCGCTGCGCAGCATATACAGGAAGTTCTCAATCCGAGGCGTGGGCCACTTCTCGACGTAATCTTCCAGCATGGCGGAGGGCAGCAACTGGCTGGTGTCGTAGAAGGCTCGACGGTTCGAGAGGGGATCGTAGGCATCCGTGATTGAGAAGTAGTCGCCATGCGCGGCGCTTCCAAAGTCCACCATGCGGCCGCCGTCATTGCAGACTTCCAGCAGCAGGTCCGGATGGCGCTTCCGAAGACTCGAATGGATTTCGTAATAGGCTCGCACCGCGTGGTAGCTGACGTCGGTGGAGTTTGAGCTCTCGACGAAATACGCGCCGTCGCTCTTGACGATGGACATGTGTGCGCGATCCGGTGGTGCGTGCGGATGATCCTCGCGAACGCAGCCCTTCGCCACCAGGTAGCCATCATGTTCCAGCATGTCGAGGTGGTAGTCGGTGACGATCCGGTAGACCTCGCTTTGCGCATAAACCTGTGCGGCCGGCTCGCCAATGTCAGTGGTCTGGCCCTTGAACTCTTCGGGCTTCCAATCCGGCGGCACATCGGCCACGGTCCAGTTGCGGACTTTCGGGTCGCGGAGATTCAGGGATCCGGGCGCGGCGCCCAGCGCTGCCTGCGTCCAATCCACCCACAGGCCGAATCTAAGGCCCAGGCGATGTGCCTCGTCAGCAATGACCGCCAGCCCGTGTGGAAACTTCGCCGGATCAGGATACCAATCCCCCACACCTCGAAACCACCCGGCGTCGACGTGGAACATATCGAGACCGAGTTCGGCGGAATCGCGAATCATCCGTCGAGCCAGCTCGTCGTTGACTTGCATTCCGCTGCCCCAACTGTTGTTCACCAGTAACGGGTAATTGGGATTCTGCCAAGCGCGCGGGTTCGTGAGCACTTGGCGCACCCAAGGCCGGAGCACATTGCCCAAGGCATCAATTCCGCCCTCGAAAGCTCCGAGAAAAACCGTTGGCGTGTCGAAACGCTCACGGGGCAACAGGCGCGTCCGAAACGGACCAGGGTCGGGATTAAGTCCGACGGAGCCACGCAACGATGTTTCGTCGCGCTCCATAGTTAGGCGCGTGCGGCCGCTAAACTCCAACCCTGCGTACCAGCCGGCATGGGTGCTCTCACTGTTCTCCGCAGCGACAAATGGAATGATTTCGCGCGGCTCGCCTGGGCGTGGATTCGCATACGTGCTGGATGTGCCGCTCCAGCGGGAACCAGCCGGGAACGAAAGCCGGTGTGTTCCTTCGGGCGAGGGTTTGTCCGCGCCCTTCTCGACATAGAACTGTTCCAACGCCATCTTCGGGTCAACCTGCCAATGGAATTGGAAACTGTCCTGCAGCGGTATCCACAACGGGCGCGACTCGAGATTCTCGATCGAGATCGTATGCTCAATCGGGCCGGTCGCCGCGGCCACTTTCCACTCCCAGGTCAATCGCAGCATGGGCGAGGCGGAGTCATAAACGAAGTGCACATCGCGATTGCCCGCGTGGCTGAGATTGTGGCTGAAGGTCCACTTCACGGGAACTACGCGCCCATCGATCTCCACCGAATCAATCAACGTGACCGGAGCGTTGTTGATCCATGTGTTCCCTCCGGCGCCGGCCAAACGGAGAACCCGGGGACCTGTTGCCTCGGCTCGGAGTTCGAGTGTCGTCTGTTCCGTCCGAATGCTCGCGGTCATCTGGCAAAAAGCGCAGTTGGCCAAGCCAAAGAACAATGCCAGCGCTAAGCCACAGGCTGAAGCCGGAGCCCTGACCGTTAGAGTCTGTGTGAAAACTCCAGCACAGAACTCAGCATGAGCCGGAGTGCACACCCGCAATGATGAAAAAGGTGTTGCTCCAACTTTCCAACCATGTTCCCAAGACCGCGTGGCGCAGGCTGTCAAGCCTGCCGAGCCGAGAGTCATCTCGGCTTTTGCCCCGGTAGTTTTCACAGGCTCTGACGCGCGCAGTTGCAACATCCTGGGCATTTTCAGAGCAACCGCGCGCGTGATCGGGCGGATGCTAACGGAACCGTGACCGTAGCTCTCCGCCCCGGAGCCACGGAGCGGTTTTTGACCTCTTTTCGAAATGTCTCAAGACCATGCCAAAGGGTCACGGGGTTTGTTTCTTCCGTTTCAACAACAGCGCCCAATCATTGTCGTCCGGCGCTTCCGGAGATGTCCAAGTCGGGCCGGTTGCGGCGGCCGGCAGCGTGATGGTCTCGCCGCTCAGCGCAGAGAACCACATGGCATCATACGCGCCAGCATCAAGTTTCACCGTCACCTTGCCGCCTTTTGGCAAATACACCGCATAGGTTTCGCCGGGCTTGGCGAGGCACCAGGCGCCGTTGTCCACCAGTTCGTCATGCGGTTCGGTCTTCCACCAATCGAAGCTGGTAAAGAAATCGACCACGTGACCGTAGCCCAGGAACATGGTCATGGTGTCGTCGCCCCGGCCGTTCATCCACCCGCCACCGGTGTCGGGGGCGATGTTCGTACCCCGCCGGCAGGTCTCGCCGGCAGTTTGATACGCTCCCGCCATCGCGATGTCCCATGCCGTCCGCCGTAAGACGTCCGCCGAGTCCGAACCAGGCGCGGCCCACTTTGGATAGTGGTCTTCATAGCCGTACTCTTCGTTGGTCTGCGGGATGATTCGTCCGGCCTTCTTCTGCAGTTCGCGTGACTCCAGCATCAGCTTGTGTTGCTGCCGCGACCACTCCTGGTAAGAAGTGAATCCGAACCACGCCGAGGGGCGGTCCTGAAGAGTGGTTTTCATCGGGTGACTCGTTGCGAGGTGCTGGTAGGGATCCCACTGCTCAATCAAGGTTCCGGTCTCGTGGGTCCATTTCTCATCCCGGTACCCTTCGAGATCGTCGCCGAGATCCCATGTGATGTTGGAGAAAGCGCTGAACCTAGCTACTGCGTATCGGATGAACCGATGCTCGTCTTCGCTGCCGGCTGCCGGGTGAACCTTGTTGTCGTTCATGTCGAGCACCACCGAGATAATCACGTCTTCGTCACGAGCGTGTTTCAGCATGCGCTCGAACTTCTGCCAGAAGGGAACATCAAAACGCGAATAATCAAAGCCAGGGTGGGTGAAGTCCTTCGGCCGCTCGGCGGGCCACGGTGTCGGCAGATTTGTGTAGTTGTCGGCAATCATCACCGGCTCCCCGAAGAAGATATTGCTTCGGCCTGCGACTGTCACGCGAAGCCGGTTCACTTTGAGCCGGTGGAGGCGGTCGAGACTGTTGTTGATGATCCGCTCTTCTTTCCAGCCTGTGAGCCAGTACGCAGTGGTTCCGTTGAAGAAGTAGTGCTCGCCAGTACCCTCCCAGATGAAATGCCATGGATAGGACGGGTCGACACGAATCGGCCCACGGCGATGGTTGTCCGCCGCGTGAAACACGCCCGTGCCGGTCTTTTCAAACGAGCCCTGGCGATACGACACCGAGTATTTGTAATCGCCGGCTGCGGACGGCACGAAGCGAATTCGATAAACACTGCCATCCGGCGAATCACAGAAGCCATCCACCTGCCATCGCTTGCCTCCCCGCGACGATTCGAACCACCCGTTCACCGAAGCATCGGTGAACGGATTACCCGCGTCCGGCCGGGTCACGTTGATGGTTACTTCGACAAAGTCATAGGCATCGAGCGAAGTTGCAGATTGGGTGAAGGCGACCGAAGTGGGCGCCGCCATCAAGGGCGCGGCAACGGTCATCGCCAGCCACATGGGTGTCTTGGTCAACAGAGACTTTTTCATGATAGGGAACCGGGAACATCAGCCGCCGAGCGGCCATGCGCACGCCTAGGGAGACTATATCGGACGCCAAGTTGAATTGTCCGCGTTTTTGCGAGGCGGTTAAGTTAGCCGTTCTTCCACCAACACCGTCACGGTATCGCCAACTTCTTTTCCGATGGCCTCGCGTATGTCTACTTTTACCGGCAGCTTGTGTGTGCCATCACCAAGAGCCATAAACGAGCTTTGAAATGGATAACCGTCAATCTTGCCCCTAACCTTAACCAGGCCGCGCGTTCCAAAAAACTGAACCGAGTCACGCCACACCACATAGGTCCAGCCGCCTTTGTTGGGACTCTTTTGCAATTTGGCAGTAAACGTTTTGTTGATCATCGCTATTCCCCGCGAGTCAGAGACCGGTTATGCGACTCAGCCCGACAGGCGTGTTGTCTGGCGCTGCAAGCAGGTCTCCCGATTGGTAGGTTAGCTGCGTTGGCGCTGCGAATTGCGTACCGGAAGCCTCGACGATCTCGGCGATCTTGAGGACTATGTCCTGACGGAGGGCGGTAAATGCCATCCAATCGGTGGTCTTGGCATAACAGAATAACTCCAACTGGAACGCCGCTCCATCGAACTTGTTGACCCTAATTCTCGAGTTTCCGGATTCGATCACGGGCAGTTCGTCCAACATACTCTGCACACGAGTCAACACGAGCCGCAGCTGCTCGGCTCGCGTTTCAATACGCAGCAGGAAGGTTTGGTTGATCAGCAGCTTGCGGCGGGTCCTCGTGTTTTCGAACTGCACTTGGGCCAGCACTCCATTGGGCACGACCAGGAGATTCTGGTCAGGCGTTCTCAGCTTCAACGAACGAAGCCCGATATCTTCGACCGTGCCGGCCCGATCGCCGATCTGGCAGTAGTCGCCGACATGCACAGCTCTGTCCATCAACAGTGAAACGCCGCCGATGAGATTCTCCAGCGATTTTTGTGCAGCCAGAGCAATCGCCAGTCCCCCGATGCCGAGACCGGCGAGCGTCGTCGTTACGTTCACTCCCAGTAGGGCCAGGGCACACAAAAAAGCGGCTACCAGCATCACGATTCGAGTGAGCCGCTGCATCAGGATCACGATGGACTCGCCGCCCGCCGTTTGCGTTCGTGTCCGGTTCACGACATGGACGAAGCCCCGGTCGGCAATTCTGCTGACGAGCCACGCGAAGGCGGCCGCCAGGAGCGCGGCCAACAACCGAAAATAATAGATGCGGTACAAAAGGGGCGGTTCAAGCAGGTAGACGAGAACGCCGTGCAGCACGATCGCGATGATGCACCGGAGGGGCACCTCGATGGGTGTGTCCCAGATCGTTTGAAATGGAGTCCCTCGAAGCTTGGACCAAACTCGCTTGGGCACGGTAAACAGGAACCCCAATGGCCAAGCCAGCAGCCAGGAGATGGGAATGGAGAGCAACCACCCGAGCCATTGCGCGAGTGACATCGCAAGTACTCGCCGCTGGGTGAGAGCGGGAGGGAACAGGCGATCGATTAACTCCGGCTTTTCGCGCTGCAGTAATGCATAGAACTCCGGGATGCGCTTCACCGTTTCTTGCGAAATCAGCCAGATCTTGCCCGACTCCGGATCGTCCACCCGCACCATGAGTATGTCGAGGGTGGCGGCACCTACCCTCACCGTGCCGGCACGCACCTGGCCCGGAGGCAGCCCCGCTTCAACCGTGCCTTTAGGATCGTCACTCAGCAAGGCGAGGTCGCCTTCGAACCTCCGCCGCAGTGCGAACATTTCCTTGGCCAGTTGCACAAGGCTTAGGTTGAAGTCCGCCGGCAGTTGCAAGTAACGAGCGGCGGTGACGTAGTCGTCTCGTTCCCCGTACTTCAGAAGGCCCATCATTGAGCCGCGGGGCGTTTCGCGCCCAAGCGGGTCGGTGGGCGGCGCAGGTTCGGCTTTGGGCGGTGTGGGAACCGCAGGCTTCCGAAGTTGGGCCGGCGAAGGGGCAACTGTGGCAAGAACGAAGAACAGAGCCAGGGCTATCTCCAGAAGGTAGCCCCAGCTCCGTGACTTGCTGATTCCTTGTCGCTTGTGTTTTAGCAAGGTCTGCCTGGTGACTTAGCTCTTGAGGAACGCCTGGGATCTTCCGACCTTCAGAAGCTGATTCGCGTCTATGCGGCCGAACATTTCAATCATCGCTGCGATGAGGCCGGTCCAGCCGGTCTGGTGACTTGCTCCGAGTCCCGCGCCGTTATCGCCGTGGAAGTACTCATAGAACAGGATGTAGTCCTT
>JBAUOG010000160.1:0-3280 GCA_049579625.1 Bryobacteraceae bacterium | reverse complement strand
CTCTCGCCGCCCGCGCGGGCCCGAAGTTGCTGCCTCTCAGCGTCGATCATTTCGGCCGAGCAAAGCGTCAGTTGCAGGTAATCACCGCACTCGCGCAGCAGGGTCTGAAGCTTGTGGTTCAGGATTTCGAGTTTTTGTTCGCGAACCGTACTCAGTGTGGGATTGAAAAACTGTTCCTCGACAGACGACCGCAGGCCCTGGAAGCCCGGCCGGGTTGAGTATGGATACACCTCGATGTTTCTCTCGAAGTTCCGGTTCAATTGCGCTCGCACAAACTGCAAGACTTCGTCACGCTCGGCTTCCGTTAGAAGATCGACCTTCGTAAGCAGAACGCAGACCTTCGGCGTGTACTCGAACAGTTTGTGAATTAAGACCACGTCCTGGTGTGACAGTGGTGGATCGACCCCGACAGCCACCAGCGCAAGGTCGACGTTGGGCACCCAGGCCAGCGAGGCATCCGTATTATGCGTAAATGCGCTTTCTAAACCCGGGGTGTCGATGAACCGAAGCCCTTTGAACGCTCGAAGCTCCGGTAGATGCAGAACGACGCCACCCACATGTTTTTTGTTTTCCGGGTTGTTCGATTCGGTGATGAAGTCCCCAACGGTTTCGACAGGCACAGCCCTAGCGCTGCCATCCTGGAAATGAACTTCCCCCCGTTCCTCCGGTCCCCACTGCATTTCCGTGATCACGGAAGTAACGGGAACGACACCCACGGGAAGCAAATCCCGGCCCACGAAATGGTTTAAGAAACTGCTCTTGCCTGCCTTGAAACGGCCCAGAACCGCGATGCTCAGGTCTTTGCGCACCGCGGCGGACCGGCATACGTCCAAAAGTGGTTCCAGTGCCGTTATCTCGTAGCGCGTGGCCAGCTCTTCAGCCAGTGCAATAACGTCAATGTTGTTTCCAGGAGTGGTCGAGCTCAGCCTGCCCTCCTCCGATACGGTCCCAGATGCCATGCGCTTCTCCTGCATTCTCAATCGGGTTAGCAGGCCCTGAGAGCCTACTAAACCCAGGCAGGAGTTATTGGCCGGTTGCGTTTCGGCGTTAAGCGAACTCCACCGCTGACGAGCGCGCGATACGACGCTCTCAAACCAATATCTTATGCAATTGCGAAACCAACCGCGTCGGGCCGATTTCAAAGCACATGATCGTAAATCTCTCAATCACACGTGGGTGATCTCGCCCCGCCCTGGGTGAATTGACGAGAATCCCCGCGAACCTGTCATTGGCATAAACCAAAGCCGCTATTGCCCGCAGGCCGGATGTCCCTTGGTTTACTTGGCTTGTTTCTCATCGATCCCGTCCGCTGCGGGCGGGAGCGTCCCATTCCGCAAGACCTCAATGAGCTGCATCTTCACGGTTGTCGAAATGTCCAGCCGTCCGATCTTTTCTATCGTTTTCTCGAAATCATACGGCGATGAATGAAGAGTGAGCGCACCATCCTCCCATATCGCGAAGGCAGCCCGGGGCGCGCCCATCTTGGGCTGCCCAACGCTTCCCGGATTGACGATTATGCGACCGTTTACTTCCCGTGCGAACTGTAGATGAGTGTGTCCGACAAGCAAGTAGCCCGGTTTGACGAGGCGGGTTTCCTCTTCCCATCCGGCTGACTCGGGTGGGCGATACGCAAACAAAGGGTCAGTCGGAGTTGCATGGCACAGGTGGAATCGATCACCGGGAACCTCTGTCCGGAAGATGAGAGGCAAGTTCCTCAGATACCCTCTCTCTTCTTCTGAGATGAGAGTCTGGGTAACGCGGCCCATCTCGACCGCCATGGCTTTGTAAGGACCGGAGCAGCGGGGGTCCGTGTCGAAGCCTATTGCATTGTCATGATTGCCACGTACGACTAAGCTCGCGTTCTTCCACACAAATTCAATTACCTCATGAGGATTGGGACCGTAGTTCACCAGGTCGCCGAGCACCCAGAGCTGATCGTAGTCGGCCGGCAGCACGGAAACGGCTTCGAGATTCGCGTGTAAGTCGGAGACGATTAGAATTCTCATTGAGCATTACCGGAAAGGTGTCTTTATCCGCGGTGCGCGGCAGCCGCCGGACGCGAAGAAATCCCTCTCCATTCTCGATGTTCAGGCTGGGTGCTTTGCCTGATCAACGCGTGGAAGATTGGCGCTACCGCCGCACTGTCGCGAACCGCCGCAAGCGCCCAGGCTTGAGAATTGCAAAGCGCAACAAACTCTTCAATCTCGCCCTCCTGCAACAGTTTCGCTTGGACGTTTCTTAGAAAGGCGCAGACGGGACAGCCAGGTTCGCTCAACACCTGCAGCACCGACTCGTAGTCCCTGATGGCGTGAGCCCGCATGAACCACCTCCTTGAACATCGGCCGTTTCCCCTAGGCAAGAAATCAAAAGGCTCCTACTCTGCGTGAGTAGGAGCCATCAGCTTCAGCCGGGCCAAAGCGGTTAGCGGTGAGCGTCCATCACCGGTAGAGATGTCACTTTGAGGATAGCCGTAACCTTGCGACTTGGACAAGAGCCCGGCTCAGGCCGACGGTTGTCAAGGCGGACAACACGTTGTATTCTGTAGGCGGCGGTGGAGTTCGCCATTGCCTGCCGCACCGGGCGGCCGATGACTCCTACAACGAGTGAGTTCGTATGTGGAGAATTGTCTGCTCAGCGCATCCACCATTTCGTCATCGCTTTCTGGCAGTACCCTGTTTCCTGGTGTGTTCCCCCAAGCGGTTGCTTGTGTGCCAGTGCGGCCGGCGATCGCAGACGCAGGAAGAAAGCGACACTTAGTTCTGGAAGGAGGTTTGACTCAATGCTCCCCAAGGGCGGCGCTAAGAAAGTGACAATTAATCTGAACCAGGACACACGAACTCATATGGAGCCCTTGTGGTCTGCCATTCTTGGATTCCTACGGCACAAGCACGTCGCTGGCGCCACGCTGTTTCGTGCCGATGCCGGGTTTGGAACGCATGAGCAATTTCAAAATCCTAAATCGGAATACGTCGCCGAACGCAGCGCGGTCCGTATCGAGTTCATCGAGGTTCCCGAACGAGTGGACGAGTTGCTGCCCACTTTATACGACATGGTGACGGATGGGCTGATTACTGTCCAGGATTTGACGGTGGTGAAGGCAGTTTCCAAAGACGCAAAAGCGAAGCAAGTAGAGCCGGAAGCTCTCAGGAAGATCGTCAACACGCCGGCCAAGCTGGTTCGGATCTACCTGGGTGAATCCGACAAATGCAAGGAAGAGCCGCTCTACGAAGCCATCGTCAAGAAGCTGCGCATGATGGATTTCTCGGGCGCTACCGTCTAT
>JBAUOG010000159.1:0-11857 GCA_049579625.1 Bryobacteraceae bacterium | reverse complement strand
ATCAATCCGTACGGGCCGGCGTCGACATCGAGTTCACGTTCCGCAATCGGGCCGCTAAGGCGCAACTCGCCGAATCAACGCTGGAGGGTAGACGTCTGAAGCTGGAAGAAACGCAAGCTCAACAGCTCATCGCTTCGGATGTCCGGAACTCCATTCAGTCTCTGGAATCCACCCGCGAGCGCATGACCGCTTCCGATGCCAGCGTCCGGGCTGCCCGCGAGAAGCTGGACAGCGAAACCCGCCTGTTCCAGACCGGCGAGTCTACCAACTTCCTGGTGCTCACGCGCCAGAACGAGTACCTGGACTCGCGCCGCCGCCTGCTGCTCGCGCGCAGCGAATACAACAAAGCAGTCGCCCGCTTTGAACAGAGCTCAGGCGAAACGCTGGAAGCGCATCAGATAAAGCTGCAGTAGGTTGCTTCCGCTCCCTCACGGTCACGGCTCAGTTTCGGTCGCTTGCTGACGCGCGGTTCTGTGCCGGAGGGCCGCTGGCTACCACTTCAGCTTCAGGTCGGCGTGCAGCCGCTCTTTCGACTGCAGCAACTCGTCCCAGGTCACGACGCGCTGTTGATACGCGGCGGTGCGGCCGAGAATCGCCGTCAGATTCGACTCCACTGACTGATCGGCGTTGTTGATCGGCTTGCCGTCGCGAATGCTGGCGACGAACGCCTTGACGTTGTTAATCGCCCCTTGCTTAAAAGTGTCGTCCTTGTCAGAACCCTTCCACGCATTCTCGCCCGTGATCCGCACAAGCCCGCCGTAATGCGTGTCGGCGCAGCCCTTGATGCCGAAGACGCGCACACACAGATCGGAGAAGCTGCTGGTCAGCTGGTTCGAACTGAAGTCGGCTTGTACGCCATCGCCGTACCAGAACGTCACCTGGAAATGGTCCCACGCGTCACCCGCATCGTAGCCCGTGCCGGTCCAGTCGGCGCGTCCTCCGGTGCCTGTGGCTTTGATGGGATGTCCATGCATCAGCCAGTTGGCAACATCGATGACATGGATGTTCTGCTCGACGATGATGTCGCCGCCGATCACCTTGTCCATGTAGAAGTTGACCAGCCGTTGCTCGCCGGGGTCCATGCCGGGCGTGCCTTTATCTTTGGAGGGCCGCCCAGCATAGTAGAAGACCTGGGCAAACACGGGCTTCCCAATGTCTCCTGCGTGCACGCGCCGCGCTACTTCCTGGAAGACCTCTTGGGCCCGTGTCTGGAAGTCGACCCAGAAGGACAGGTTCTTGGTTGCCGCCAACTGTCCCGTGCTTTTGAAGCTCAGACATCCCGGCACGTCGACCCCGATAGGCTTCGCGCAATAAACATGCTTGCCCGCTTTCACGGCCTCCAGGGCCTGCTCCGGATGAAAGAGCGGCGGCGTCTCGATGATGACGCCGTCAAGTTTGGAGTTCGCCAATTCCTTAGCGGCATCGGGCCCGTAGTACGCCCGCGACGGATCCACGTCGAACTTGGGCCGTGTCGAGTCCAGATGGTCCTTAATCACGTCGGCGACGGCTACGATTCGCGCACCGGTGTATTCAGGGAAGAAAGGGCTGATCCAGTTGCCACGCCCGCCACAGCCGATCAGGCCGAGCTCGACCGTTGAGTTAGCTTGCGAGCCGAAGACTGTTCTTGAATTCAGTATTAAGAGTCCGCCCGTGGCGGACTTCACAAAATCGCGCCGGCCGGGGTTGCTTAGAGGGTTCACGCGGACCTCCGTGTCTGTTGACGCCCGAAGTCTATCACGGGGCCTCGAATGTCGACCCGGAGTTTAGCGGGTAACGTCAGGCAACGCCCTGTCTGTACTATGCGGCCAATGGTTCGGCTTCCAGAGTTGGCTGCGGATGCATCAGCAGAATTTGTTTTAGAAAATCATCCGCCGTATCGAAGCGCTGCACAGACCGGAAGTCACTCAGGCCGCGGACCGCGTCTCCAATCCAGATTACTCGCAAGCCGCGAGCGAGCGCGAAACCCGCCATCATGGAAACCTCAAGCGCGACGCCGTCCGTTTTGCCGCAGATGACCACCAGCGAATCACAAGTCTGAAGCTGTTCCAAGCTCCTTGCGCTCCAGTGATCTTTGAAGCCGACAGACGCCGCGCTTGCTTCATCGTCGTGCCACGATGAACCGATGGTGTAACCCGCCGACCGTAAAGTCCACTTGATATTAAGCAGATCTTGCGTGCGCTCGGGTGCTTCCAAATAGATAATGTGTCTGGGCATCACGAATGCCTTTCAACCGCGACGCTCGGGGTTTTTGAGCCGATCGGCTGGCGGCTTTCGAAGTCGAACCGGAACGAGTTCGCCGGCTGTTTCTTCTTGTTCGGCGACTGTACGCTCGTCCTGTGCCGCCTCGGCCCATGCCAACAGTTGCTCAAGGGCCCACTGCGTGATCTGGCAGCAGGTATAAATGCCCCGTCGAAGTTCCAGCTCCAAGCCCAGCGCCTTTGCGTCATTCACTGCTTCAGCACCGGTAGATCCGCAGACTGTGCATACGTGTTCCATAACTTTCTCCTGCCCGTCGCTGATAAATCTACGCGCTACAACGCTTGAATTCGTTGTCTTATCGCAAATTAGCAGCGACTAAAAAGGCAATTGCACTCTCATCACCAAACGATTCGCGATCGCCGAAGGTCGGCGGAAAACAAGGCAGCCACAAAGAATACGTGGACGGGCTGTTTTCAAGATTCTCTCTGACTGATTGCCTCTCGCACATTGGACGTTGGCATCCATTACGCCGGCTCTGCAGATTCTGCGCAAAACCGAATCTTTACAACAATGTCGCAGGTGTTCTGCCCAGTGCGATCTGACGCCCCGCCACGCGAGCCATGGGATGGAACCAAACTGCGCTATTAGCGCCGGCTCATCGTAAAAAGCCTTCCTCTCCAGTGCTTCGCCCTCTTCACGCTCCCACAACCACGTTCCGGCGGCCATCAAATGACGAGAAGCGGGCAAACGACGATCGAGTGACGGTTACGCAGCAGGAAGACCCTTCTCTCGCTGTTCGATCTGCTTGGCATAGCGGTCGATCTGGTCCATTGAAAAATCAAACCCAAATTCCTTGTGGTTGAATGGCTTCTTTGCCTTGTTAGCAGCGATGTAATGGCGAGCGGCTTCAGTGAGCTTGGCCTGTTCCTTTTGCTGGCGCTGACGTTTGAGGGCGGCGAGGTCGTTGTTGATCTTCGCCAATTGGCGATGGAGGCGCGACTCCTGGATGCTCAGGTTGTTGAGCTGTTTGTGATAGGCGAGATAGGTGTGAGCCTGGATCAGGCCGGGACGGAGCTCGGCCGGCTGATCGTTGAACTTGTCGGCGAACTCGATGCGAGCGAGAGCGTAAATGCCGTACTCGAGACCGGGAATGCGGGCGATGCGCCACTCGGTGTCGGCGAGGGCTTGGACCAGCGCGGTTTCCTTCTCGCCAACTGGGTTGAACGCCTCGACGCAGTGGAGGAGTTTGGCTTGGTAGAGTTCGGCGTCGTCGCCGGGGAGCAGGACGGTGTGGCCAGTGAGGCCGGTTTTCAGGGCATTGCGGGACGACTTCACCTTACCTTCAGTCGACGTCGGACCGGTCGATAGCTGGGCATTGGCTTGATTGGCAGCGATCTGGGAAGCAGAAGACATTTGATTCAGAATCCTTTGATTTGAAGTTTCGAAAAGCCTTAGTTCCGTGCTCGCGCGTGATGAGGCCATAAGAGGCGAGCAGCGGTTCTGGGCGCGACGGCCCGGGTTTCCGGTCAATGGCTGGCGCCAAAATGCCAAGGGCCGCACGCGGTGTTCGCCGCGACGGCCCTTGGCTCGAAATTCTTCTTACAACACCATTATCTCAGGAAGGAGTGTGAGCTCCGGGGGGCAGGATTTGGAAGTGATTGAAAAGAGGACAAAAATAAACTCGCAAGATCTGTGACCGCTGTTTGTTCTAATAGGAGGATACTAGGCAATATATTTAAGACAGCTCCGCCGTCGGCAAATCGACGCGTTGATCATTTGTTTACAGTGGTTTACGGGCCAGTTCTGCCCTGAAGACGAATGGCTTCGTTTCTTCCGGATTTTGGCCGTCTTGCTGACGCTGAGCTTCGTCGAGAGGTCGCCCGTTGAGGCCAAAGTGGCTTACCATTGGCGTCAAGCGACGCTGACAGATAGTGAGCATCAATCGAGGTGAAGAGATGACCTTTAACGTGAGCCAGGAAAGGGCCGAGGGCGGGCGCCTTCGCCTGCTACGCGCGGCGGCACTCGTTGCGGTATTGGCTGGTTCTGTGGGATCGGTCGGCTTCATGCTTCGCGTAGGTCAGCGCAATAGTTCCAAAATCCTGCTGGGACTTTTCACGATCTGGGTACTTTCCCCGTTCGTGGCTGCCGTCTGGGCGCACGCGATCTCGAAACGATGGTCGGTTGTTACCCGAGTGACGCTCTACAGCGTGATGTTGGTTTTCACGCTGGGTTCTCTGCTCATCTACGGAGACTTTGCCTTGGGGCCGTCTAGGGCGAAACCCGCGGCCGCGTTCCTGATGGTTCCCCTGGTGTCATGGCTGCTTATGGCCGTCGTTGTCCCAGCGGCCGCGTTCGTATCCGGCAAGGTGGGCCAAGTCGAATGAGGAGCGGTACTTCCGTGAAGCCTGCCTGCCTAGTGGGGCGCCGCTGCTGGGTGCACAGTCAGAATGACCCGGCGATAGGCGGTCAGGCGGGGCGAGCCGTCGTCCGTGACTGCCAGGATAATATGAGCGCTTCCCGTACCCGAACAGGGCGGACCGAGTGGGAGCCAATTAGGACGACAGACGGCAGTTGGCGTCACTACCGCTTTCGGCGTACCGGCGCCCGCGATGATAACCCCAGCCAGGTTGGTGCCCGTTCCCCCCGCTTCGCCATAGTGGAACCAGGCAAAGTGCAGGTTCTGTCCATCCGGATCGCGGGTCTCGCTCGCGTCAAGAACAATGGGCTTTCCGACCTCCGCGTCAATCAGCACGGGCACCGTTCCCGACTGGCCGTTCACGTCAACCAATGGGCGGTGATTGGCATGAGCGTAGTCCGCGACAGTCCAATCCATGCGCGCCGCAAAGTCATTTTGAAACGCCTCGCGCCAGCGCCAGATGGTGGCCTGATCGGAAACGTGATCAAGCCCATCCACGCCGGCTACGGAGTCCTGCGAGGTGACGCGCGCGAACAGATCGCCTCCTTGGGTCCAGATCGGATGGGTCTCGCCATAGGGCTGGCGATACACGTAGCGGCCTCCCCAACCGCCCCAATCGGGCCGGCGATAGGCGTTCAATCCGTTGTCGATCAAACCGAGATAAGAAGGCGTGTCGCCCTCCATGATGAACAGGAACCGCGGATAAAGCTTTCCGAGCGGCCCTTTGGCTCGGATGTTGGCGTCGAGCCATTCATTGGTCACGGTCGTGAAGCTGGCGCCCGCGCCGTTGCGGTAGTAGGCATCGCCGCTAATGCCTGTCCAAGTCGCATAGTAGTATTCGCCGCCAGTCGGGGTCGACGGCTGCACGATGTAGAACAAGGTCGGAAACTCGCGCCGAATCCAAGGTCCCGCGTCGTCCTGGTCGGAGATGGAGTAGACCCGAAGCTTCTCGACAAACTTGTCGAGTTCTTCCGGCCTGCGTGTTGCCCTGACATGCAAGAGCGCTTGAGCAAGCGTGTTGATCCCGCCCCAGACGCTAATCCACAGCGGGCGGGGATCCTGGCGGTCGGCTGCTCGAACAATGGCCTGCGCGCCTTCGGACATGCGATCTGCGCCAGTGGCCGCCATGCCGTACCCGGACTGGCCAACGAAGACGCGGCTGTCGAGTTCCTCCTCCGACGGCCAGTTCTGGGCGTGGAGCAGAAGATTGGGTCGCACCCGTCCATAGGCCTGGATCAACGCCCGCATCGTTTCCGGATGGACCGCCGTTTTCTGCCAGGTCGATGTGGATGCAACCAAGCCCTCGATATCGAGCTCGTTCGAGTACAGCAGCAGACGAACCAGCGACATTTGATCGTCGGGCTCGTTGCCGATGTCGCTGATGACTATGACTCGCGGATGTCCGCTGAAGTCGTCAATGTGAGTTGGTGGAATGGCCGCGCCCGTAAGTCCGAAAACACCCAGCAGCGCCAACATCAACGACCGCCATCGCCACGTCCATTTGTTCGATTTCACGGAGCCTCGATTGTCATTCAAGAAAGCCGGTCCACTCGCGCGTCCCACTATATGACATGCGGTTTCGTTAAGATGGGCCAGTGGTTTTCCCAGGGGCAGGCGACTCTGGGATTCCGGTATGAGTGAATCTATCGACTATTCGATAGAATCCATCAGGCCTTGAGGAGAAAATATCTATGCCCCTTCCCGACGACCAGAAACTGATTGCACTCGGTCAGGACCTCATTCACCAGTTCGACGCCATGTTCGGAGAGCACCCCGGCTTCCGGCCGGCCCATGCCAAGGGCACGCTGCTGAAGGGCACGTTTACGCCGTCGGCCAGCGCCATATCGCTGACGCGGGCGCCTCACATACAACATAGGTCGACCCCGGTGACCGTCCGCTTCTCGAACGCCACCGGAATTCCAGTGATACCCGATAACGACCCCAACGCCAGTCCGAAGGGGATGGCGATCCGGTTTCATCTGGCCGAGCGCGTTCACACGGATATCATCGGCCACTCGACGGATGGGTTTCCGACCAGGACCGGCCGGGAGTTCCTGGAGTTTCTGCGGGCCGCGGCTTCCACCGATACGTCTAAACCGTCGCCGATCGAGAAATTTCTGGGTACCCATCCGAAGGCCTTGGCCTTCGTGCAGGCACCGAAGCCCGCGCCGTCGAGCTTCGCGCGGGAAGCATACTTCGGCATCACGGCAATGCGGTTCACCAATAAAGACGGCGCGAGCCGCTACGGGCGTTACCGCATCGTTCCGGAAGCGGGCATCGATCATCTCGACCAAGCCACTGCGGCCGCCCGGGGCCCAAACTTCCTGTTTGACGAAATAGCAGAGCGGGTTGCGAAAGGCCCCATTGGATTTCGGGTGCTGGTTCAACTCGCCAACAACGGAGACACGGTTGACGACGCGACCGTACACTGGCCCGAGGACCGGCCCCTGCTTGAACTCGGCACGATTTCGCTCACTGCGCCGGTGCCCGATGACGCCCATGAGCAGAAGCACATCATTTTCGATCCCATTCCGCGAGTGGACGGCATCGATCCATCGGACGATCCGCTGCTGGAGTTGCGCGCGGCGATCTATCTGATCAGCGGACGAAGGCGGAGGGCGGCACCCTAACTAGCTGGCCGCCCAAACGGCTTTTGCTGCTCTGAAGCCACGAATGACGAATCAGCCGAGGGCGGAGTAGAGGGATTGTTTCCAGCGGGGCACATCGATAGCCCAGTAGACAAGGGCGTTGGGACCACGCTCGAGGAGTTCGGCCCAGATGGGACGGTTCCGGGTATCGGCTGAGACTCCCAGACGATCGACGACCGTCATGCCGCGGGTCAGTTCAGACCCAATTTCGATGTCCACATAGTGGCGGCTTGATACATGGCCGATGGAGGGATCGAGCGCGATGGACATGGCGACGGGATCGGGGAGCGAGATACCGTCTTCGCCGGTTTGCTTGCGGTAGGCATTGCGGGCGGTACTGTTGCACTCCACTGCGAAGTGGGACAGTTGGGTGCCCAGACTGTTGACGAACTCGATGTCGACGGGCGCAAGAGCCGCAGCGCCGCGGCAGAGTTGCCAGCCGACCATCTCGATAGGCAGACCACTGTGGAAGACCATGCGGGCAGCTTCCGGGTCGACCCAGATGTTGTACTCGGCGGCAGGGGTGACGTTGCCTTCGCAACAAGGCGCTCCGCCCATCACGACACAACGCCCGACATTGCCGGCGATGTCGGGCGCCTGGGCCAAGGCGAGCGCGATATTGGTGAGTGGGCCGAGTGTGACCAGCGTGAGCCCCGGATTGCTTCGAACGGCGTCGATGATGGCATCGACCGAATGCTGCTTTTCTGCGCGGCGGTGCGGGGCTGGATAGCCGTGATCGCCGAGCCCGTCCCGGCCATGGAACCAGTCGGCGATGACGAGAGAACGGGTCAAGGGCTTAGCGGCGCCTTGGTAGACCGGCGTGTCGGCGCCGCAGAGCTGGGCGGTATACAGCGCGTTCCGTGTGGCCTGCTCGACGGGGACGTTGCCGGCCACGGTGGTGATGGCGATGACCCGCCCGGCACCAGAGCGCAATGCCATGATTAAGGCGACGGCGTCGTCTGAGGCAGTATCCGTGTCGATCAGTATCGGCTCGGACACATGGGTTACTTGGGGGCGAGGTGGCTGAGGCTCTGGGTGCGGAATTCGTATTGCTGAATCTGGAGGGCCAACTGCCCTTCTTCCTGACGGGTGATGCGGCCGCGAGCGACGAGATTCAGCAGGCAGCGGTCATTGAGTTGGGCGGGCCAACTGATAGAAACCTCGAGCCGTGTGCCAATGGGCAGATCGTGCGCCGCAGTGAATAGGACGCCCGAACTGCTGATGTTCAGTGTCTTGCCGACACCATTAATGATTTCGGACCGTTGACTCAAAGTCTTATATCGCAGGTCGCGTTCAATGGGAAAACGGCTCGAACGTCTGCGTTCCGAGCTCGCTGCAGAACTGCTTTGTAAGGAATTATCCGTCACAGGCCGAAGTACCTGACAACAAGTCAATTATAGAGTAAACACAACCGGGCGGCCACTCGAAGGTTATTTGCGATTTGTTTCACTATAGTAATCTATATTACATTAAGGGGTTCCTGTTTAGCTAAATTGTGCTTTCAGCGGGGGAATAATTCAAAGGTCAGTCGCGACTGACGCCATACATACCGCCCCCGAGCTTGTGCGCTGCGTTAAGAAAGGACCGTCTTTAGTCCGGGAATTCGTCGCACCACGAGCGCACTCAGCGCCAAGGTTGCACTGAAGGCAAGTATGGTGAGCACCACAAACTTGACCAGGGGCGGCGCCTCGAACGGTTGCAGAGCGTGGGAGATTGCGATGAGGACGGGAGGATGCAGCACGTACACGGCGAAGGCATTGTCGGTGAGGATCTTCGAAACGGGACCTTGCGTATTGAATTTCTCGCGGTAGAGCACCGTCAGGCCGAGAGACACGCCGGCGCAGACGACTGATTCCCAAATGGCGAACCCGGCGCTTTGCCAGTGCCAACCGCCGTTATACGAGTCGATCTTGCCCTCGAAAGCTCCACCAAGCGCGAGAACTGCGACCCAGAGAACGAAGCCTCCGGCCAGTCCGAACCAAAGCCAGCGTATGCCGAACGAGTAGGGAAGGCGAGTCAGGAACCCGGTGCGATAGGCCAGGATGCCGGCACAGAACATGAGAACGTATTGCGAAAAGAAGCACAGCTGCATGTTGTACACGGCCTTCCCCATGGGCTCCGGGATGCGGACCAGGAAGGTGGCCAGCGCGAGCAGGGCGATGAACGCCATGATGCCTCGGTTGCCAGGCAAGGCCGTCGCGAGCGTGAATCGCGAAGACGCGGGCGTGAACTGGCGGAACAGAGCATAGACGAAGCAGAAGAACAGCAGTGCCGCGCAGAACCATAGCGGCCCGGTGCCGTTGAGGAACTGCCCGTTGAGGATGTGCTTCACTATCTCCCCGCCGAAGCTGGTGGGGCGGGTGCTTGTCCACGTGTGCGCGACGTAGTACTCGGTGAACGGGCCGATGACGAACATATACAACAGGGTCGGAATTCCCAGCCGGATGAAGCGGTCGCGCAGAAACTTCGCGGAGCCCTTTTTGTCGTATGCGCCCGGCACGAAGTATCCGGCGAGGAAGAACAGGAAACCCATGAAGAAGGCTTGGAGAAATGCCTGGTAAGTGGCGAAGGTGAGAAAGACGGGCATGCCTGGCCGCGGACCTTCCATGTAATACCAGCGGCCGACGTGGCTATAGGTAACCGCGGCGTGCATGCTGACCACCAGGATGATCATGGTCCAGCGCAGGTTATCGACGAAGTAGAGGCGCGGCCGCTGCGGCGAGACGGCGACAGATGAGGCTGATTGCAGCGAAGAGGTATGGGTGAGTGGTTCCATGCGTTCCTCCTATCGCTCTCTTAGGCTTACGCAGTTCGACGCCCGCCCGTTCCCTTACGATAGCCGGTTTGGGGATAAAGTGTCCTTATGAATATTACTTATATCGGACTCGGAAGAATGGGCGCGGGCATTGCCGCGAACCTGTTGCGCGCCGGCTTTTCGGTGACGGTTTATAACCGCACCCGTGACAAGACCGATGCTCTTGCGTCAGCCGGTGCAGAGGTTGCGGATTCACCCGCTGAAGCCAGCACGAATGCCGATGTCGTCATGAGCATGCTGGCGGACGACCAGGCCACGGAGCAGGCAGCCTTTGGCGGTAAGGGCATCGCCGAAGGGCTGAAACCGGGAGCGGTGCATATTGCAAACAGCACCATCAGCACGTCGCTGGCGCGGCGCTTGGCTAGTGAACACGGCAAACGCGGGCAAGGCTATTTGAGCGCTCCGGTGTTTGGACGCCCGGATGCCGCTGAGGCTAAGCGGCTGATCGTGGCTGTGGCCGGTTCCGCTGAGCTCGTGAAGCAGTGCAGCCCTCTGTTCGAAGCGATCGGCCGCCGGACGTTCGTCGTGGGAGCCGAGCCGTGGCAGGCGAATGCGCTGAAGCTATGCGGCAACTTCATGATCGCGGGCATGATGGAGGCACTCAGTGAAGCCTTCGCAACCATGCGGAAAGCTGGCGTGGATCATCGCCTGTTCCTCGACGTGATGAATGAGCTCTTCGGTTCGCCGGTCTATAAAGGCTATGGAACGGCCATGGCTAATGAGACCTTCGAGCCGGCTGGTTTTGCGATGAAACTTGGGTTGAAGGATATGCGACTGGTGCTCCAAGCGGCTCAAGAGGTGGCCGCTCCGATGCCTCTGGCGAGCCTGCTCCACGATCACTTCCTGGCGGGTGTGGCACAGGGCAATGGCGAGATCGATTGGTGCGGCATCGCGAAGTTGGCGGCCAAGAACGCGGGATTGTGAGGCCATTCAGGTTTTGCTGGCGAGGATGGTGTGGGAGCAGTCGTTGTCGTAGTGAATGCCCCAAGCGAGGTCTTCACTGATGACCTGCACTTCGCCAAAGCCTGCGGCGGTGAGGTGGCTGAGCAAGTCTGCTTTAGAGAACAGGCGCATCTCGAGCGTGTGGCCCGGCCCGCCATGGAAGTTCAAGCGGTCGAAGACTTCCAGCGTTCCGTCGCTGCGGCGGTTCACCAGGCAGAAGCCGCCAACGGCATGAACGACTTCGAACTGATGGAGATCGGGGAAGTGCTCCACGGTGGATTTGTGGAGACTGTAGGGGACAGAGAGCACCAGGCAGGCTCCGCGTTTCAGTAGGCTCGCCGCACCCAGGAATGCGCGATCAACCGGCGGCGGGATGTGCTCGAAGACATCGATCGAGATCAGGAAGTCGTGTTTGCCGGCAAGTTCCTCGGGAGGGTTGGTTATGTCAAGGAATGGCGACTGGTGTAGGAACGTGTTGCGGTAGGCGAGTCGCTTCTTCAGCCGGTTGGCGTAGCCTTCCCAGTCGCTGAGGCCGAGACCGGTGAATGGCGGAGACTTCGGAAAATCCGGGATTGCGAGTGGCTTGCCGAACAGGCCGAGCGAGAGAGCGCAGACGGCGGCGCGCATGCGCACCGTTGCTTTGCACTGCGAGCAGGCGCCGGTCTCACGGGTGAACAGGGTCGGGTCGCCGTGGTTCTCGCGGCCGCAGACATTGCAGCGGAAGCCGGATGGGTAAGTGTCGCTCGCCAAGTCCCAGCTTAAGCGCCGGGCGTATCCGCTTGCTGACGAGTCTGTGTGAAAACTCTGCGACAGAGTGACGAGTCGACTGTACTGCAT
>JBAUOG010000158.1:0-2701 GCA_049579625.1 Bryobacteraceae bacterium | reverse complement strand
TAATCTCCGGCTCCAAATACTCCAATAGCTCTACACGGAAGTGCCTTTTATCAACAACTTGGGGAAACTGCTTTCGCTCAAATAGCAACTCTCCATGCCCCAAACAGATGGGGTTCTGACACAGTTTTGGCACAGGTTGGTGGGGGAACGGCGGCAGTAAACGACTCGGATTGCGCCCGCCCTCTGAGAGAACCGTCCCCTTGGGTGAGAGCAGCAGTGTCTACCAGTAGCCTCGCCTTCGTGGTTTGCATTGGTACTGATTTGCATACCGAAGGTAAGGTTAACAGCATGTACTTTTGCTAACCATGGGACAGCAAAAACTGACAAAGCTAAACCGGCTTGCAGAGCCACCTGCCTGAGGGACTTGTGGTCGATGAGGCTTGGCATGAGCGTCACGGTTATTCGACTGCTCTCCGGAGCAAGTATGTCGCGCATGGTTGGCTTGACCCCGTAGCGAGGGCCGCGTACAGGCGACCCGCCGGTCCGCGGGAAATCCACCTGTATGGCACCAAGGCTCCGCCCAACCGGCTCACGCGGCTGAAGGTGAACAAAAGCTTCGTCTTGCACAAAGCAAGCTCTTCAAAGCAGAAGCTGGCCGCGTTTCGCCACCCCGCGCTCGCTATCGTTCTCTTCTTCGCGACTTCGTGCTCAACGGATTGCTCCTCGTCCGGGTTCCAAAGGGCTTCTTTCCTCTCCAGGACACCGGCACACTGATGGGCGGCTTTGAGGGGCCGCAGGATGCGTCATTCCAATCCATGCGAGCATCGTTGCTCGATATTGAGAAAGTAATCCAGGGCGACCCTGCCGTAAAGAGCGTGGCCGGCTTTACCGGGGCCAGGGCGGCCCAGGCGGGGGAAGCATCAATTCCGGGTTTCTCTTTGTAGGTCTCAAGCCGTTGGAAGAGCGGAAAATCAGCGCCGCGGATGTACAGAACCGCCTGCGTCCGAAGCTGAACGCACTCACCGGAGCTTCCACATATCTGCAACCGGCACAGGATCTGACGGTCGGCGGACGCCAGAGCAACGCCGCATTCCAGTATCAGATTTCCTCGGATTCCCATTCATCCAGCGCTCTTACATAGTGACCATTACGGACGTCGACGCCAGCCTCCAGACCGGCGACACCATGACGGTGCAGCGCGGGATGCCGACAGTGAGTGAAGTGGTGGTGAATTCAGGGACCTCGATCTCCGCGTCGCTGGCGGCAAACTCGAACGTGATGGCCGGACACAGGCACTGCTGGTGACCAGCAGCGGCCAGAACTTGACGCCCGCTGGCGATCCAGGTGGGGACGTACTCAGGGTGGGAGTGCCTATCGGCCTTTCCTCGGCTCCTCCTTTTTCTACGGCCACGCGGTGACGCGTATGTCGTCGAGCCCTAGGAACTGGCAAGCTGGCCTCTGGGGAGTGTCTCCATCAGCTCATCCGACTGAGCTCTAGTCATTAGGCCCTGAGGCAACGCAGCAAGTCGAGACGGCGTTCAAGAGACGAGAGATCAAGCACGGCGACGTCCGCTGAGGTCGAATCAAGCTGGTGATCGGATAGCGAGTATTTTGTGAGTCTGGCACAACAAAGCGTGCCCAAGGAGAATCAGTTCAAGCCCTTAGCTGTTGTGACCACGGTGTGTTTTCGTCGAAACTTTCGTTCCAGGTCCGGCCAGAACTCCTTAAGGACATTGGCCGCCATGTCGACTCCGAGTTGAACGCCGAGCTTACCGACGGCATCGGCGGCCGTACGGTTGTCCACACAGTACGCAGTTGAGATTGCTACGGCGGCCGAGTTGCCAAATACCTCCGAATAGTTAAACTGCATTCGTCCTGAATCGGAGTGGGTCCAGAAGATCTGCCCCATGGCGTAGCTGAGCCTCGACCAGCCGGTTCCCGTGCCGAGCCGAAAGTAGCGCGGATCCTGATGAAGAAGGGTCGGAAAGACTGCCTCGGTCATATAATCGCCGATCACGAAATCGCCATAGGCCGCACCAAAATACCTGCTGAAACCTGCCACGCCCTGTCCGAAGGACCGGTTCGAATTCGTGAGCTGGCCCTCGCCGCCGAAGAAAGCCGCGAGCGCTACCGTCCCGCGGTCAAAAGCATCCTCAGACGCTACCTTGAACTTCTCGCGGGTTGTCAGCGGCTCGTAATTCTGCAGGCTTGGTGAGGTCCGGTAGTTAGGAATGATTCCAAGAATCCGCTTGCTCTCGGGGGAAGACCAGTTGTTGGGCTCACTTTCGTGAGCGATGCCTGCCTGAGTCGGATCACTCGGAGCAGCTTGTTGGCACAGTGACACTGACGTAAGAAGAACAAAGGCAGCGCCGGCACGCAAGATTCGATAAAGCACAAAAAGACTCCTCTATATCGAAGAGCGCGATATCCAGAGATTTGTTGATTGGACCTAACAGACTTCACGGACTGTACCAGCCCAGAACGGTCGCGTAAGAGTCGCTTCAACACTTTGCCTGAACCGCTCTCGGCAAATCGGTACCGAGAACTCCACGGTGGCGGGGAACCGGGTAATTTGCCAGGCTCTGGCGGCAGTGGCGGACCAAATAATATCTTTGGCTAGGAGTAGCTTCCAGCGCTCACCGGCGTACACTTCGGATTCCAGGGAAATCCTTGGTATTTCGATGCTCAGGATGCCGAGTGCCCCCTCATCTGCCGAAGCAATTGCCGAAGTTCGGCATCGATCATCAACAGAATGGCTGTT
>JBAUOG010000157.1:0-1584 GCA_049579625.1 Bryobacteraceae bacterium | reverse complement strand
AAGTGGCCCTAGCCGACGCCGGCATTCTGCGTTTGCGGCCGGTGATGATCACGGTCGCGGCCACGGTGATTGCACTATTTCCGCTGGCGGCGCACGGCGGTCCCCTGTGGGAGCCGCTTTGTTACGCCCAGATAGGCGGCTTGACCATCGCCACGTTCGTGACGCTTGGCCTGGTTCCGGTTCTCTACTCTTTCGTTGTGCTCGACCTGAAGCTGATTCGGTGGAAGGACGAAGAGGATACGTCTGCTGGCGGCGGCGAAGCCGGCGCGTCCATCCCTGGCACCCATCCGCCAGATCCGTTGATCATTGGCAGCGCGCATACGCTCTCGCTCGACTACGCGTCATGCGACGCCAACACAGGGGTAGGGCAGCCTGACTGAGATGATCCCGATGACGTTAAGAACAGACATCACGAAGCCGAGCAGCTTGGGTTCTACCCGACGGCCACATGTCAGCGCGAGTCTTGGCGGCCTGAACGAAGCGGAGCAACAAGATAATTTCGGCGAGCGAATGATCGATTCCAAAACTGAGTTGCCCTCCTTTCGAGCAGCAGAACTACGCAGCGAATGTGCTCGTGTCATGGCGCTTTTGAGTGTCTTCGCGGGTCTACTTGCGACGCTGGTTTTGAGCCGCGGCATTATGTCGCTGATGCAAGAGCACCGCGGGGCGGGTTGGCCGTTTGTAGGGCTGTTGGCCGCGATGACGGCGTACGAGGTCGTGTGGCTGAGATTCGTCAAGCGCGCCATCGGCTCCCGCCGCGAGATTTCAACGGCAACTTGGACTGGAAGTATCTTCATTGAATCGCTTCTGCCAACAATCGCTGTGCTCTTGCAACTCTATTCAGCTTTTCCAGGTCCTGGCCGGGCGCTGACGTCTCCGGTTGTGCTGGCGTATTTCATTTTCATAGTTCTGTCTACACTGCACCTCAGCCCCCACCTATCCCGGCTAACCGGCGTTTTCGCCGCTACTGGCTACGCCTCGGTTTCAATCTACGCTTTTCTCTTGGTTCCCGAAGCAGTCTCAAGCGACACGCTTTGGGATTACACGATTTCTTTTTCCTACTCTGCTTTTATGCTCATAGCGGGATTTGCGGCAGGCTCAGTGGCGGCCCAGATCCGAACGCACGTCATCGTCGCTCTCGATGAGGCCCGGGGCCTGGCGAAATTGGAGCAGGACCTTAGCCTCGCGCGCACCATCCAGCAAGGTCTGCTCCCGAAGGCGTCGCCAAACGTCGACGGCTTCGATATTGGCGGGTGGAACAAGCCGGCTGATGAAACCGGCGGAGACTACTTCGACTGGCAACAGCTAGCGGATGGACGTCTCGCCCTCACGATTGCCGACGTAACAGGTCATGGAATCGGGTCCGCGATTGGTATGGCCGATTGCCGTGCTTACGCGCGCGCCGGATTCGCCGCTGGAACGGAACTTAGCCATTTCTTAATCTATCTAAATCAGCTTCTTCACAATGACCTGCCATCAGACAAGTTCGTAACGTTGGTAGCCGGACTGCTGAACCCGAAGGACGCGACTCTCGACTTAATCTCGGCCGGTCATGGCCCGCTGCTTTTCTATTCATCGCAAGAA
>JBAUOG010000156.1:0-1740 GCA_049579625.1 Bryobacteraceae bacterium | reverse complement strand
ATCCACTATTCTGCCCGCTGAGCCCTGCCGCAAACAGATACACACTCTTTGAGGTAACAAACGCGCTGTTGAAGGTCAGCGCTACGTTCAACGTTAGGTTGTTGCCGGACGTACTCACAGAACTGGACCCGGCTTTCAGCGTACATTGGCTGTTTGAGACCGTCCCGGCTACCCCCGGCGTCAGCGTCGGCGCTAGCCATGCTGTCCCTACGTCATTACGCAGGTAGAGCTGGTTGCCCTGCTGGTTGTAATACACCTCGCAGGCGCCGGCCGCGTTTGCGCTCGTGTTCAGCAACAGCATCGCTTGGCTCAGATCGCCAGCGCCGTTTGGATCCGAATAAACCGCTGTAAGCGTGGCCACTGGCCCGGCACCCGAATTCGGTGACAGCGATACGATGACCGGAGGGCCAGCGCTCGGGTTCGGCGTCCACGAGCCCTTCTGCACCCACCCACTATTCTGCCCACTGGCCCCAGCGGCGTACAGATACACATTCTTCAATCCCGTAAACGCGCTGTTGAAGCTCAGCGCCACGTTCAACGTCAGGTTCGTGCCGCTCTTACTGACCGAACTGGATCCGGCGTTCAGCGTGCACTGGCTATTGGAAACCGTTCCAGCTACCCCCGGCGTCAGCGCCGCCAGCCATGCGGTTGCCGTATCGTTGCGCAGATAGAGCTGGTTGCCCTGCGAATAGTAATACACATAGCAGGCCCCGGCCGCGTTTACGCTCGTATTCACCAACAGCATCGCCTGATTCAGATCGACCACGCCGCTGGGATCCGAATAGACAGCCGTGAAAGTGACCGGCGTTCCGCCACCCGAATTCGGCAACAGGGACGCGATGGCTGGAGGGCCAGCGCTCGGGTTCGGCGTCCACGATCCCTTCTGCACCCACCCACTATTCTTCCCACTGGCCCCTGCGGCGTACAAGTATACGTTCTTTGGGTTCACAAATGATGTGCTAAAGCTTAGCGCCAAGTTCAAGGTCAGGTTATTCCCCGCCGTACTGACCGAACTGGATCCGGCGTCCAGCGTGCACTGGCTGTTGGAAACCGTCCCGGCTACCCCTGGCGTCAGCGCCGGCACCAGCCATGCAGTCGCTGTATCGTTGCGCAGATAGAGCTGGTTGCCCTGTGGATAGTAATACACATAGCAGGCCCCGACAGCACTTACGCTCGTATTCACCAGCATCATCGCCTGATTCAGGTCGGAGGCGCCGTTAGGATCCGAATACACGGACGTGAAGGTGGCCGATGCCCCGGTGCCTGAGCCAGGCGACAGTGACACGATGGCCGGAGGGCCTGCGCTCGAGCTCGGCGTCCACGATCCCTCCTGCACCCATCCACTATTCTGCCCGCTGGTCCCCGCGGCGTATAGATACACGTTCTTTGAGTTCACAAATGATGTGCTAAAGTTTAGCGCCACGTTCAAGGTCAGGTTATTCCCCGCCGTACTGACAGAACTGGACCCGGCGTCCAACGTGCACTGGCTGTTGGAAACCGTCCCGGCTGCACCCGGCGTGAGCGCCGGCGCCAGCCATGCAGTCGCCGCATCGTTACGTAGATAGATTCGGTTGGCCTGCGGATAGTAATACAGATAGCATGCTCCGGCCGCATTCATGCCGGTGTTGACCAGCAGCATCACCTGATTCAGATCCGCCGCAGCGTTGGGATCCGAATAGACCGCCGTGAACGTGACCGACTTCCCGCCGCCCGAGTTCGGCAACAAGGACACGACGGCTG